>NZ_JAKFEF010000071.1:0-25886 GCF_036675785.1 Aromatoleum sp. | reverse complement strand
GACCCGGCCGCGGCTGAGGCGGCGACGCGCCTCGCGGATGCAACGCGGGCGCGTTTGCAGAATTGGCAGATCGGCGCCCCGCGCAACGGCGAAATCCGCGAGCGGCAGACCTTCCATTCACCGACGAACGGTGTCGTGCTTGAAAAGAACGCCGTCCAGGGGGCGCGCTTCGAGCCGGGCGCGGCGGTGTACCGCATCGCGGATCTGTCGAAAGTGTGGGTGATCGCGGACATCTTCGAACGCGACCTCGCGCGCGTGCGCGTCGGCCAGCCCGCGGGCGTGACGCTCGATGCGTTCCCGGACCGCCACTTCGACGCGAAGGTCGCCTTCGTCTATCCGACCCTGAACGTCGAGACGCGCAGCACGCAAATCCGGCTCGAACTCGACAACCGCGACGGCGTGCTGCGACCGGGAATGTTCGCGCACGTCGAACTCTCGCCGCCCTCGGCGAAGCCGGCCGTCGCCGTGCCGGCATCCGCGGTCATCGACGACGGCGTGCGCCAGGTCGTGCTGATCGCGCTCGACGAAGGCCGTTTCAAGCCGCAGGCGGTGCGCGTCGGGCAGCGCGGCACGGAATACGTCGAAATCACCGAAGGCCTCGCCGCCGGCGACCACGTCGTCGTCTCGGCGAACTTCCTGATCGACTCGGAAAGCCAGCTGAAGGCGGCACTATCGAACCTCACCGACGCCCGCGCTGCCGCCGGGGCGACGATTTACGAGGGCGAAGGGACTTTCGACGCGCACGACCCCGCGAGGCAGACCGTCACGCTGACGCACGGCGACGTGCCCGCGCTGCAGTGGCCGGCGATGACGATGGATTTCGCGCTGGCATCGAACGACGTCGTCGCCGGCCTCGCGCCGGGCGCGAAGGTGCGCTTCGAATTCCGGGCCGGCGGGCCGGGCGAGTTCGTCGTCACGCGTATCCAGCGCTACGGGGCGGCCTCGGGCGCAGCCGGCCACGGAGGTCACTGACATGCTCGACCGTCTGATCGACTGGTCCGCGAGGAACGTCTTCATCGTGCTGCTCGCGACGCTGTTCCTCGTCGGCGGCGGGCTGTACGCGGTGAAGCATACGCCGCTCGACGCGTTGCCTGACCTCTCGGACGCGCAGGTGATCGTCTTCACCGATTTCCCCGGGCAGGCGCCGCAGGTCGTCGAGGATCAGGTCACCTACCCGCTCACGACGTCGATGCTCGCGGTGCCGCGCGCGAAGGTCGTGCGCGGCTTCTCGATGTTCGGCGCGTCCTACGTCTACGTGATCTTCGAGGACGGCACCGACATCTATTGGGCACGCTCGCGCGTGCTCGAATACCTGTCGTCGGTCGCCGGGCGGCTGCCCGCCGGCGTCGCACCGCAGATCGGGCCCGACGCGACCGGCGTGGGCTGGGTGTATCAGTACGCGGTCACCGGCAAGAACCTGTCGCTCGCCGAGACGCGGAGCCTCCAGGACTGGTACATCCGCTACCAGCTGACGAAAGCCGGCGGCGTGTCGGAGGTCGCGAGCGTCGGCGGCTTCGTCCGCGAGTATCAGGTCACCGTCGACCCGCACCGGCTCGCGACCTTCGGCATCGCGCTCGACGACGTCACGCGCGTGATCCGCGAGTCGAACCGCGACGTCGGCGGTCGCGTCGTCGAGATGGCCGAGAAGGAATACATGGTGCGCGGCCGCGGCTACCTCGGCGGCGTCGAGGACATCGCGAACCTGGTGCTGAAGAGCGAAGGCGGCACGCCGGTGCGGGTCGCCGACGTCGGTCGCGTCGAACTCGTGCCCGCCGAGCGGCGCGGTATCGCGGAGCTGAACGGCCAAGGCGAAGTCGCCTCCGGGATCGTGATGGCGCGCTTCGGCCAGAACGCGCTCGACGTCATCGCGAACGTCAAGGCGAAGATCGCCGAGATCGCTCCGGGCCTGCCCGAAGGCGCCGAGATCGTGCCGGTCTACGACCGCTCGAGCCTGATCGAGCGCGCGATCGCGAACCTCAAATGGACGCTGCTCGAAGAGAGCCTCATCGTCGCGGTGGTCTGCGTGATCTTCCTGCTGCACGTGCGCAGCGCGCTGGTCGCGATCATTACGCTGCCGCTCGGCATCCTCTTCGCGTTCATCGCGATGCGGTCGCTCGGGCTCGGCTCGAACATCATGAGCCTCGGCGGCATCGCGATCGCGATCGGCGCGATGGTCGACGCCGCGATCGTGATGATCGAGAACGCGCACAAGCGCCTCGAACACCTGCCCGACAATGCGACGCAGGCCGAGCGCGCGGCGACGATCATCCACGCGTGCAAGGAAGTCGGCCCGGCGCTGTTCTTCTCGCTGCTGATCATCACGGTGTCGTTCCTCCCCGTCTTCACGCTCGAAGGCCAGGAAGGCCGGATGTTCTCGCCGCTCGCCTTCACGAAGACCTTCGCGATGGCGGGCGCGGCGCTGCTGTCGGTGACGCTCGTGCCGGTGCTGATGCTATTCTTCGTGCGCGGCCGCATCCTCCCCGAGGCGAAGAACCCGGTGAACCGCTTCCTGATCTGGCTCTACCGGCCGATCATCCGCGGCGTGATGCGCCACAAGCGGCTGACGCTCGTCGCCGCGGTCGTCGCGATGGCGGTGACGATCTTTCCGGCACGCCAGCTCGGCTCCGAATTCATGCCGACGCTGAACGAAGGCACGCTGTTCTACATGCCGGCGGCGCTGCCGGGGATGTCGGTGACCGAGGCCGGGCGCCTGCTCGCGACGACGAACCGCATCATCAAGACCTTCCCCGAAGTCGAGTCGGTGTATGGCAAGGCCGGCCGCGCGCTGTCGGCGACCGACCCGGCGCCGCTGGAGATGTTCGAGACGGTCATCAACCTGAAGCCGCAGTCCCAGTGGCGGCCCGGGATGACGACCGACCGGCTGATCGCCGAGATGGACGCGGCGCTGAAATTCCCGGGCGTCGCGAACTCGTGGACGATGCCGATCAAGGCGCGCCTCGACATGCTGTCGACCGGCATCCGCACGCCGATCGGCGTGAAGGTGTTCGGCAAGGATCTCGAAACGATCGAGCAGGTCGCCAAACAGGTCGAAGCCGCGGTGCGCAACGTGCCCGGCGCGACGAGCGCGTACGCCGAGCGCGTCAGCGGCGGCTACTACCTCGACATCGTGCCGCGGCGCGAGCAGCTCGCACGCTACGGGCTGACGGTCAACGCGCTGCAGGAAGTCGTCGCGACCGCGCTCGGCGGCGACATGGTGACGACGGCGGTCGAAGGACTCGAGCGCTACAACGTGACCGTGCGCTACCCGCGCGGCCTGCGCGAGGACCCGCACCGCATCGCGGCCGAAGTCTACGTGCCGACGATGAGCGGCCCGATCCCGCTCGGCCAGCTCGCGGACGTGAAGCTCGCGCGCGGCTCGCCCGGCATCCGCACCGAGAACGCGCTGCTCGCGGCCTACGTGTACGTCGATACGCGCGACGCCGACCTCGGCGCGTTCGTGCAGCGTGCGCAGCAGGCGGTCGCCGGGCAAGTCGAGTTTCCGCCCGGCTACTACGCGACGTGGAGCGGCCAGTTCGAGTACATGGAGCGCGCCAAGGAGAAGATGAAGATCGTGCTGCCGCTGACGCTCGGGCTGATCTTCGTGCTGCTGTACCTCAACTTCCGCCGCATCACCGAGACGCTGATCGTGATGCTGTCGGTGCCGTTCGCGCTCGTCGGCGGCGTGTGGCTGATGTGGTGGCTCGGTTACCAGATGAGCGTCGCGGTCGCGGTCGGCTTCATCGCGCTCGCAGGCGTCGCCGCCGAGACCGGCGTCGTGATGCTGATCTACCTCGACCACGCGTGGCAGGCGATCCGCGCGAAGCGGCTCGGGGAAGGGCGCGAGGCGACGGTCGCCGATCTCTATGAAGCGATCATGGAAGGCGCGGTCGAACGCGTGCGGCCGAAGATGATGACCGTCGTCGCGATCATGGCGGGCCTGCTGCCGATCATGTGGGGCACCGGCACCGGCTCGGAAGTCATGAGCCGCATCGCCGCGCCGATGGTCGGCGGGATGATCTCTTCGACGGTGCTCACGCTCGGCGTCATTCCAGCGATCTACGCGCTCGTGAAGCAGTGGGAGCTGCGCCGCGCGAGCCACGCGCCGGCGAGCGAATCTGTCGCCGCAGTGACGGAAATGTAATCTCGCGGTCAGGAAACCGTCGAGCGTCGCGGACTATGCTTGAGCCGTAGCCCGCCGGCGGCCTCCGGTAACCGAAGCTGCACCGCGGGGAGCGAATCACTCCCGGAGGTCCGCGATGCTCGATACCAATCACCGTCACGAAGCGCACGGCGCGCACCGCCCTCCCGCGCCCGACGCCGCCTCGGCCGACCGCGACCCCGTTTGCGGCATGGCCGTCGCCGCCGATTCGCCGCATGCCGTCGAACACGAGGGGCGGCGCTACCGCTTCTGCAGCGCGAAATGCCGCGACAAGTTCGTCGTCGAGCCCGCGCGCTACCTGTCGAAGCGTGACGACGACACGTTGAAGGACCCCGTCTGCGGCATGACGGTGAAACCCGACTCGCCGCACCGCGCGACGCACGAGGGCCGGGAGTTCCGCTTCTGCAGCGCGAAGTGCCACGACAAATTCGTCGCCCATCCGGCCCGCTATCTGCAGCCGCCCCCGCCCGTTCCGGCTGAGGCCACCGTCGCGCCGGAGGCCGAATACACCTGCCCGATGCACCCCGAGGTTCGGCAGACCGGGCCGGGAACGTGTCCGAAATGCGGCATGGCGCTCGAGCCGGTTCTGCCCGCCGCCGAAGAGACCGAGAACCCCGAGCTCGGCGATTTCCGCCGGCGCTTCTGGTGGACGCTGCCGCTGACGCTGGTCGTCACCGTCATCGCGATGTCGGGCGGCGCGTTCGACCCGCTCCTCGGGGCCGCGCGCGCATGGGTCGAACTAGCGCTCGCGACGCCGGTCGTGCTGTGGGCCGGCTGGCCGTTCTTCGTCCGCGGCGTGCAATCGTTGATCCACCGCAGCCCGAACATGTGGACGCTGATCGGCACCGGCACCGGTGCGGCTTACGTGTACAGCGTCGCCGCGACGGTCGCGCCCGAACTCTTCCCGGCGTCGTTCCGCATGGACGGGCAGGTCGGCGTGTACTTCGAAGCGGCGGCGGTGATCATCTCGCTGACGCTGCTCGGCCAGGTACTCGAACTGAAGGCGCGGTCCGAGACCGGCGCCGCGATACGCGCGCTGCTCGGCCTCGCGCCGAAGACCGCGCGGCGCATCCGCGACGACGGAGCCGAGGAGGACATTCCGCTGACCCACGTCCATCCGGGCGACCGGCTGCGCGTGCGGCCGGGCGAGAAAGTGCCGGTCGATGGAGCGGTCGTCGAAGGCGAGAGCGCGGTCGATGAATCGATGCTGACCGGCGAACCGATGCCGGTGACGAAGCGGCCCGGCGACAAGGTCATCGGCGCGACGCTGAACACGAACGGCGCACTGGTGATGACCGCCGAGAAGATCGGCTCGCAGACCGTGCTGTCGCAGATCGTGCAGATGGTCGCGCAGGCGCAGCGCTCTCGCGCGCCGATGCAGCGGATGGCCGACGGGGTCGCCGGGTATTTCGTCGTCGGCGTCGTCACGATCGCGCTCGTGACGCTCTTCGCGTGGGGCTTCTTCGGCCCGCAGCCGAGCTGGGGGTATGGGATGATCAACGCGGTCGCGGTGCTGATCATCGCGTGCCCGTGCGCGCTCGGGCTCGCCACGCCGATGTCGGTGATGGTCGCGACCGGCAAGGCTGCGACGAGCGGCGTGCTGTTCCGCGACGCGGCGGCGATCGAATCCATGCGCCAGGTCGACACGCTGATTGTCGACAAGACCGGGACGCTGACCGAAGGCAAGCCGGCATTCCACGGCGTCGCGGCCGCTCCCGGATGGACCGAGGCGGACGTGCTGCGCATCGCCGCGAGCCTCGATCAGGGCAGCGAGCATCCGCTCGCGCACGCGATCGTCGCGGAGGCGAAGAAGCGGAACCTGGCGCTGGCTGCCGCCGACAGCTTCGAAGCCTCGTCCGGGGTCGGCGTGCGTGGAAGCGTCGAGGGACGCACCATCGCGCTCGGCAACACCGCGCTGATGGACGACGAAGGCGTCGACTGGCGCCCGCTCGAAGTGGACGCCGAATCGCTCCGCGGTGAAGGCGCGAGCGTGATGCTGCTCGCCGTCGACGGCCTTATCGCCGGGCTGCTCGCGGTGTCCGACCCGATCAAAGCGTCGACACCCGATGCACTCGACGCGCTGCGCGCGAGCGGCCTGCGCATCATCATGGCGACCGGCGACGGTCACACGACCGCAGGCGCCGTCGGCCGGCGGCTCGACATCGACGAAGTGCACGGCGAGGTCAAACCGAAGGACAAGGACGATCTCGTCGCGAAGCTGCAGGCCGAAGGCCACGTCGTCGCGATGGCCGGCGACGGCATCAACGACGCCCCCGCGCTCGCGCGCGCCAACGTCGGTATCGCAATGGGCACCGGCACCGATGTCGCGATGAGCAGCGCACATCTGACTCTCGTCAAGGGCGACCTGCGCGGCATCGCCACGGCGCGCGCGCTGTCGCTCGCGACCGTGCGCAACATGCGCCAGAACCTGATGTTCGCGTTCCTCTACAACGCACTCGGCGTCCCGATCGCCGCCGGTGTCCTGTACCCGGCGTTCGGCCTGCTGCTGTCGCCGATGATCGCCGCGCTCGCAATGAGCTTCAGTTCGGCATCGGTCGTCGGTAATGCGCTGCGGCTGCGCCGCGCGAGGATCTGACGGCGGCGCCGGCCCGCTCGCGCGTCGCCGTCAGAGCAGCCGTCGCCCGCGCGCATTCTGCAGTCGATACGTTCAATGGACGGCGCGCACGCGCTGGAACTTGGCGCCAACTCGACTGCATCGGCGCGGCGAAAAAAAACGGCACGGCTTTGCGGCCATGCCGTTCGCTACGGAGACGCCGAGCGGGACACGCCACGCGCGTCCCGCTCGTCGGATCAACACGCCGGTTTGCGGCGACGGTTCAGCCATCCGAGACCGCCGAGGCCGAGACCGAGCAGCGCGAGCGTCGCCGGCTCGGGGACGCCGTTCGGCGGCGGCGTGACGGCGATCGCGCCGGACAGGAAGATCTCCTCGAAGCCGTCGTTGATGCCGTCAATATGGAACTCGGTGACGAACAGCAGGTTCGGGTCGAATCCGCTCAGGTCCATGGTGGGCGCATACGCGATGAAGTCCGCGCGCCCGCTGCCCAGGTTGTGGTTCACCGGGCCGTAGGTTGCGCCGGAGTCCCCGGTGACCGCGGGGATCTCGCCCGCGGCCAGCACCTGGCTCCCTTCGTCGAAGTCACCGTCGCCCGGCTGCAGCACGGTGTCGAAGGACCACTCATGGACGATCAGTCCGGTGTCCGGATCGACCAGCGCGACGCGTGCCGAGAACAGCAGTGAGGCTTCGGTGCCGGTCTGGTTCATGTCCATGTAGAAGACCGGAATGCTGTTGTCCGGATTGACGAAGTGCAGATAGTCGACAATGTTGCCGACCGTCGTCGGACCATTGACGCTGTCCGCAGTCCCGTCATTGTCCTGATCGTCCTGTCCCCACCAGCCATCGAACGTGCTCTCGCCGCCGGCCGGAGCGCTGACCGGGTCCTCGAAGTCGAGCGCCGCGTTGCCGCCGACGTTCTGGTTGCGGTTGTTCGTGCCGGCGCCGGTATACAGGAGCAGGTCGAGCCCCCCGGTCCCCGTCGCGAACGAAAAGCTGCCGAACGTCGATTCGGGCAGGATCGTCGGGCTGGTGTTCTGGATCTCGCGCAGCAGCGCGTTCGAGTACGACAGGAAATCGTCGTACTGGATCGCGACCTGCACCCCATCGACTTCCGTGCCCGGCAAGGTCAGCTCGATTGCGGCCGACGCCGAGCCTGCAGCAGCCAGTGCGCTGCCGACCATGGCCGCTGCGAATCCCGTCCGAAGTTGGTGCCCAATCTGCGCGGTCCGATCTCTTCCGTTCGCTGTCTTTTGCATGATCGCCCCTTCCCCCGTTTCGTAGTCAGGTCTGCCACCACCTGCCACGACTCTAAGCATGAAGCGGGCCCGGACTGCATTTATCTTCTTATTCAATTACTTATACAATAATACTGTTCATCATCAAACTCGGATGTAAATATTTCCGACACAACCCAAAGCGGGCAACCCAATTTGGGCGTATCACATCCAGAGCGCCTGCTTGACGCTGTGGGAGCCCGCTTTCCCCCTCATCAGCTGGTTCTTCGCTCTCGGGGGCGTGACGTTTCGCAGTCGATGCTGCTGAGTCCGCTCGATGGACACGTGACCGGGAAGAGAATCGTGAAGATCGACGTCGAACGCGACGAGCGCACGTGCGTCGCGACCTTACGCGATGCCGGGGCGCGGCGAGCCGATCGTGCTACAGCGAAAGGAGGCCGGGAAGATCCTGCGTGGCCGGGTTACCCGGAATTTCTACCCGCCCCTGCAACCCGTCAGGTGAGCGGCGGGCGCGCTCGCGACCGCGCGTGGACGCTGCGATGGGCCGCGCAGCGCGGGATCAGGTCGCGCGGGCGCGCGAATTCGGATCCGGCAGCCGGATCAGACTGGCATATTCATAATGTCCTGATACGCCGTGACGAGCTTGTTGCGCACCTGGACCATTTGCTGGAACGACAGACTCGCCTTCTGCAGGTTCACCATGACGTCCTGGAGGTTGACGTTCGGGTCACCAGTGGAGAATTCCTGGGCCATGCCGCGGGCTTCCTGCTGCGCGGCGCTGACGTCCCTCAGCGCGCCCTGGAGCACTTCAGCGAAGTCGACGCCGCCCGTGGCCTGCGCGCCTTGGGCCGGCTTGTTCGCGGCGGTCTGCGCCGTCGAGCGCAGTTCGCCGATCATCTGTTCGATTCCGCGCGTGTCCATGATCCCGGTCCCCGAGACGATCTATTCGTAGTTGAGTCTAGCAGAGCAATCCGCATGCCAAAAGCCGCGGCGCGCCGGCTGTAGGAGACCGCGCGTCACACGTCGAGCCCGTCGTCGCGGTACTGCTGCAGCTTGTAGCGCAGCGTGCGCTCCGAAATCCCGAGCCGCTCGACGGCGCGCTTGCGCGAGCCGCCGACCTCGCGCAGCGTCGCGAGGATGTGCTCGCGCTCGAGATCCTTCATGTTCGTCGGACGCCCGTCGCCGGCCGGTGCTGTCGGCAGCGGCGCTGCGGCAAGGATTGCCGGCGCACCGGCAATCCTTGCCGCCGCCGGCTCGCAAGCATAGGCGAACGCGAACGATTCGACCGCTGCGGCAGGCTCCGCTTGCGGCACCGGCGCCCAGTTCGGGATGCAAAGCCGGATCGTCTCGGCCGGGATCCTGTCGCCGGCCGCGAGGATCAGCGCGCGCTGCATCGTGTTTTCGAGTTCGCGCACGTTGCCGGGCCAGGCATGACGCGTCAGCAGTTGTTCCGCGTCGACCGCGAGATGCGCCGTGCGCCGGAGCCGTGTGCCGTGGCGCGCAAGGAAATAGCGTGCCAGCGGCAGGATGTCGCCGGTGCGCTCGCGCAGCGCGGGAATCGCGAGCGGGAAGACGTTGAGGCGGTAGTACAAGTCCTCGCGGAAGCGGCCGGCGGCGACTTCCCGTGCCATGTCGCGATTGCTCGTCGCAACGACGCGGATGTCGAGCGCGACCGGCTTCTTGCCGCCGACCCGTTCGACTTCGCGCTCCTGCAGCACGCGCAGGAGCTTCGCCTGCAGTGCGAGCGGCATCTCCGAGATTTCGTCGAGCAGGATCGTGCCGTCCTGCGCCTGTTCGAACTTGCCCGGCTGCGCGCCCTGCGCGCCAGTGAAGGCGCCCTTCTCGTAGCCGAACAGCGTCGCTTCGAGGAGGCTCTCCGGGATCGCCGCGCAGTTGATCGCGACGAACGGCCCCGCGCGGCGCGCCGAATTTGCATGGATGTGGCGCGCGAAGACTTCCTTGCCGGTGCCGGATTCGCCGGTCAGCAGCACCGTCGCATCCGTATCGGCGACTTTCGCGGCGAGCGCGAGCAGGTTGCGGGTGCGGACGTCTTCGGCGATCGCGTCGTCGGCCGACGGCGGTTGCGCAGCGTAGCGGCGCACGTGTTCGAGCAGCACCTCGGGCTCGAACGGCTTCATCAGGAAGTCGCACGCGCCGCCGCGCATCGCCGCGACGGCCTTGTCGACGTCGCCGTACGCGGTCATCAGCAGGACCGGCAGTTGCGGCAGGCGCGCGCGCAGCTCGGCCAACAGTTGCAGCCCGTCCATCGGCTGCATCCGCAGGTCGCTGACGATGAGGTTGAACGCCTGCCGGCCGATTTCGGCGAGCGCGGCCGGTCCGCCGTCGACGCCGGTCACGCCGTGGCCGCCCATCTCCAGCGTCAGGCAGACCGCGTCGCGCAGCGCCGCGTCGTCCTCGACGACGAGAATGTTGAGCTGCTCAATCATGAAATTTCCTTCGTTGCGACGGCGGCACCGTCGTCATCGGCCTGCACCAGCGGCAGCGTAAGCGTGAACACCGAGCCTTTTCCCGGATGCGATTCGATCGTGATGTCGCCTCCATGCCCTCGCGCGACGCCCCGTGCGATCGCGAGGCCGAGGCCGGTGCCGTCGGCGCGCGTCGTGAAGAACGGTTCGAAAAGCCGCTCCTGCTGCGCCGGTTCGATGCCGCGGCCCGAGTCGGCGACGCGGAAGCGCACGCTCTCCCCGTCATCGGCCGCCGTCAGCGACACGACGCCGCCGGCGTCGGTCGCCTGGATCGCGTTCTCGAGCAGGTTCGTCAACGCACCGCCGAGGGCCTTGCGGTCACCGAGCAGCGCGACGTCGCCGCAATCGCAGCGGGCCTCGAATCGCAACTGGCGCGCGCGCGCGAGCGGTTCGAGCGTATGCACGAGTTCGCCGACGAGATCGCAGATGCCGAAGCGCTCGCGGCCGAGGCTGTCGCCGCGGGCGAACAGCAGCATGTCGCGGATCAGGCGTTCGAGGTAGCGCAGGCGCTCGATCGCGCGGTCGGCGACCTTGACGCGGTCGGCCGGGCCGAGCTCGGGCTGGCGCAGGTTGCCCGTATAGAGCAGCGCCGCGGCGAGCGGCGTACGCAGCTGGTGCGCGAGCCCGGCGACCATCTCGCCCATCGCCGCGAGGCGTTCGTTGCGCTCGGCCTGCAGGCGCATCCGGTGCGTCTCGGTGACGTCGTGCAGCAGCACGATGCGCCCTTCGCCGGATTCGAGCGCGGTGACCGACAGCGACACGCGACGCATGTCGGCTCCGGCCCCGATCGTCACGTCGCCCGGCGTCCCGGTCGTGCCGAACTCCGCCGCGAGGTCGTCCCAAAGCGTCCCCGCAGGGTCGCGCCCGAGCAGCCTTTGCGCCGCGCGGTTGACCTGCGCGACGCGACCTTCGCGGTCGAGCATCGCGACGCCCGCCGGCAGCGCGCCGAGCAGGACGTCGAGCCGCTCGGTGAGCTGCGACACCTGGCCCTGCAGCGCGTTGTACGCCGTCGACAGCTCTTCGGACGCGCGCGAAAAGACCGCGAACGCCTCGGCGAGACGGGCGGCGTCGAGGCGCTGTCCGGGCTCGGAGGCGGGAAAGGTTTCGGGGAGCATCGTGTGCGGATCCGTTTTCACGGCTCGCAGAGTACGGCGATCCCGCGAACCGGCAAGGGGTGAATAGGCGGCAAAAACTGCCGCTTATCCGTGCGAGGGAATTGACGCGTGGGCGGAGAATGCCGTCATCCGAAATTGTCTGATCCAGGGACTCCCCCATGGCATCCGCCGACCCCGTCCTAGCGCAGCGGCCTGCACCGCCGGCCTTGCCGGTCTTTCAGCGCATCAACGAACTGAGCCAGCGCCAGAAGCTTTCCGCCGCTGCGGCGATCGCGATTGCCATCGCGATGCTCGTCGGCGTCTGGCTGTGGTCGCGCTCGCCCGACTACGCGGTACTGTTCTCGAACCTCGAAGAGCGCGACGGCGGCGCGATCGTCACCGCGCTCCAGCAGCAGAACGTCCCGTACCGCTTCGCCCCCGGCGGCGGCGCGATCCTGATCCCGTCGGCGATGGTCCACGAGGTGCGGCTGCGCCTTGCCGCGCAGGGGCTGCCGAAAGGCGGACTCGTCGGCTTCGAGCTGATGGAGAACCAGAAGCTCGGCGTGTCGCAGTTCCACGAGCAGGTGAACTTCCAGCGCGCCCTCGAAGGCGAACTCGCGCGCACGATCCAGTCGATCGGCACCGTCGCGTCGGCGCGCGTGCATCTGGCGATGCCGAAGCAGTCGGGCTTCCTGCGCGACGAGCAGAAGCCGACCGCGTCGGTGCTCGTGAATCTGCGCCCGGGCCGCACGCTCGACCCCGCGCAGGTCGCCGGCGTCGTGCACCTCGTGTCGTCGAGCGTGCCGCGCCTCGCCAACGACAACGTCAGCGTCATCGACCAGAACGGCACGCTGCTGACGACCCGTTCCGACCCGCTGCGCATGGCCGGGCTCGACGCGACCCAGCTCACTTACGTCCGCGACCTCGAGGCGAGCTACATCCGCCGTATCGAGACGATCCTCGCGCCGATCGTCGGGGCCGACAATTTCAAGGCGCAGGTGACCGCGGACGTCGACTTCAACCAGGTCGAGCAGACGGCCGAGACCTACAAGCCGAACCCGTCCGCGGAGCAGGCGATCCGCAGCCAGCAGACGAACGAGCAGACGACGCGCGAGCCGGGCGCGCAGGGCGTCCCCGGCGCGCTGTCGAACCAGCCGCCGGCGCCGGCGACTGCGCCGATCACGTCGCCCGACGTCGCCGGCGGCAGCGGCCCGGCCGGCGCGCCGCTGAACAGCAACCGCGCCTCGACGATCAACTACGAACTCGACCGCACGGTCCAGCACACCCGCCAGGCGCTCGGCCAGGTGCGCCGCCTCTCGGTCGCCGTCATCGTCAATCAGCGCACCGAGACGCTGCCGAACGGCCAGACGCGCACCGTGCCGCTGACCGAGGAAGAGTCGACGCGGCTCACGAGCCTCGTCCGCGAGGCGGTCGGCTACAACCAGGCGCGCGGCGACAGCCTGAACGTGTCGAACGCGGCGTTCGCCGCGCCGAACGCCGCCGTCGACGCCGACGTTCCTCTGTGGAAGGACCCGCAGATGCTCGAACTCGGCAAGGAGTTGCTGAAGTACGGCGTCGTGCTGCTCGCGCTCGCGTTCGTCTATTTCGGCGTCGTGCGTCCGCTGATCCGCAACGTCGCGCCCGTGCACCAGGACACGGACACCTTCGACGAAGACGGCGACGATGACGTCATCGTCCAGCTGAACGGCGGCCCGCCGGGCCTGACATTCGACGACAAGCTCACCCGCGCGAAGGAAGTCGCGAAATCGGATCCGAAAATGATCGCGAACCTGATCAAGGACTGGATGGGCACGAACGATGAGGGCAAGAAATGAACATGCCTGACGAAGGCCTCGCGAAGAGCGCGACGCTGCTGCTCGCGCTCGGCGCCGACGAAGCGGCCGAAGTGCTCAAGCTGCTCGGCCCGAAGGAAGTGCAGAAGCTCGGCAGCGCGATGGCATCGCTGCCCGCGCAGCAGCGCGCGCGCGTCGAGTCGGTGCTCGACGAGCTCGAGGACCACCGCGTCAAGGGCGCGCCGGTCGAGGCCGACGAAGAACAGATCCGCGCGATGCTGACGAAGGCGCTCGGCGACGAGCGCGCCGGCCACATCATCGCGCGCGTGCTGCAGGGTTCCGACACGGCCGGCATCGAAAGCCTGAAGTGGATGGACCCGATTACCGCGTCGGACCTGATCAAGAACGAGCACCCGCAGATCATCGCGACGATCCTCGTGCACCTCGAATTCGACCAAGCGGGCGAGATCCTCAAGCAGTTTCCGGACCGCCTGCGCAACGACGTGATCCTGCGCATCGCGACGCTCGACGGCGTGCAGCCGGCCGCGCTGAAGGAGCTGAACGAGGCGCTCGCGCGGATGCTGTCGGGCGCGTCGGCGATCAAGAAGGCGTCGATGGGCGGCGTGCGCCATGCCGCCGAGATCCTGAACTTCGTCGGCGCCGGCGCCGAGACCGCGGTGCTCGACAACGTGCGCGAATACGATCCGGACCTCGCGCAGAAGATCCTCGACGAGATGTTCGTGTTCGAGAACGTCATGGACATCGACGACCGCGGCGTGCAGACGCTGCTGCGCGAAGTGCAGTCCGATTCCCTCGTCACCGCGCTGAAGGGCGCGGCGCCGGAACTGCGCGAGAAGATCTTCAAGAACATGTCGCAACGCGCGGCGGAGATGCTGCGCGAGGACCTCGAATCGAAAGGCCCGGTGCGGCTCTCGGAGGTCGAAGCGGAGCAGAAGGAGATCCTCAAGATCGTCCGACGCCTCGCCGAGGAAGGCCAGATCATGCTCAGCGGCAAGGGGAACGACGATGCGTTCGTCTAAGGCGCGGAATCGGTGCGGCGCGACGCGGCGGCGCGGCTCATGAGCCTGTCGCGCCATCAGGCCGCCGGCGCGTACCGGCGCTGGGAACCGCAGTCCTTCGGCGGAGCCGACGAAGCCGCCGGGCGGGCGGAAATGGGCGAATCGGCCCTTCGGCCGTCTGCCGCACCCGCCGCGCCGCAACCCGACCCGCAGCCGCAGATCCAGTTGCCGACCGCGGCCGACCTCGAGGCGATGTACGAGGACGCCCGCCGCGAAGGCCACGCGGCCGGCCGCGAGGAAGGCTACGGCGAAGGGTACCGGGACGGCGCGCAGCTGGCGCACGACGAGGCCGCACGGCTCGCCGCGCTCGCCGCCGGCCTCGACGCCGCACTGACGCGGCTCGACGAGGAGGTTTCCGAGGAAGTCGTCGGCCTCGCGATCGAACTCGCGCGGCGGATGGTGCGACACACGCTCGCCGAACAGCCGGCCGCCGTCCTCGACATCGTGCGCGCGGCGCTCACACAACTGCCGCAGGGCCATGCGCGCATCCATCTGAATCCCGCCGATGCGGCGCTCGTCGCCCGCCATCTCGGCGAGCAGGCCGGACACGTGCACCATTCGATCGTCGAGGACGATGCGGTGAGCTGCGGCGGCTGCGTCGTCGCCGGCGCGACCAGCGAGATCGACGCGACCGTCGAGACACGCTGGCGCCGCATCCTCGAAGGGCTCGGCCGCACCGACATCGCGTGGCAGGAGCACGACTGAGATGCGCGGCACCAACGCGTGGAAGGGCTACCTCGCCGAACATCGCCGTCTGCTCGCGAGCGTGACGCCATTCCAGACTTCCGGGCGCCTCACGCGCATCAACGGCCTGGTGATGGAAGCCGCCGGCCTGAAGCTGCCGCTCGGCGCGGACTGCCGCATCGTCGCGAGCAGCGGCGCGGCGGTCGAAGCCGAGGTCGTCGGCTTCAACGGCGACAAGCTCTACCTGATGCCGACCGATGACGTATTCGGCCTCGCGCCGGGGGCGCCGGTGCTGCCGGTCGAACCCCGCGCGTCGCGGCCCGCGGTCGGCGCGGCACCGGTGCCAAGGCGCCGGACGTCCGACCGCGCGAAGCACCTGCCGGTCGGCGACGAGCTGCTCGGCCGCGTGCTCGACGGCGCGGGCCGCCCGCTCGACGGTCTCGGCCCGCTCGACACGCTCGACAGCCGCTCGCTGCAGAGCCGCCCGTTCAACCCGCTGACGCGTGCGCCGATCGACACGCCGCTCGATGTCGGCATCCGCGCGATCAACGCGCTGCTGACCGTCGGCCGCGGCCAGCGCCTTGGCCTCTTCGCCGGGTCCGGCGTCGGCAAGTCGGTGCTGATCGGCATGATGGCGCGCTACACGTCGGCCGACGTCATCGTCGTCGGGCTGATCGGCGAACGGGGCCGCGAAGTCAAGGAGTTCATCGAGCAGAACCTGGGGCCAGAAGGCCGCGCGCGCTCGGTCGTCGTCGCCGCGCCCGCCGATACGAGCCCGCTGATGCGGCTGCAGGGCGCAGCGTACGCGACGACGATCGCCGAGTACTTCCGCGACCAGGGAAAGCAGGTGCTGCTGATCATGGATTCGCTGACGCGCTACGCGATGGCGCAGCGCGAGATTGCGCTCGCGATCGGCGAGCCGCCGGTGACGCGCGGTTACCCGCCGAGCGTGTTCGCGCGCCTGCCCGCGCTCGTCGAGCGCGCCGGCAACGGCCTCGAAGGCGGCGGCTCGATCACGGCGTTCTACACCGTGCTCGCCGAAGGCGACGACCAGCAGGACCCGATTGCCGACTCGGCGCGCGCGATCCTCGACGGCCATTTTGTGCTGTCGCGCACGCTCGCCGACCAGGGGCACTACCCGGCGATCGACATCGAACAATCGATCTCGCGCGCGATGCACGGGCTCGTGGCGCCGGAGCATTTCGACCTCGTGCGGCGCTTCAAACAGATGTTCTCGCGCTACCAGCGCTCGCGCGACCTGATCGCGGTCGGCGCCTACCAGCCGGGTGCCGACCCGATGCTCGACCGCGCGGTCGCGATCTACCCGAAGCTCGAAGCCTTCCTGCAGCAGCGCATCGACGAGCAGGAAACCTACGCGCGGGCGACCGCCGGCTTGTGCGGCCTGTTCGCCGCCTGACGGCCGACGCACGCCGCCCCCGAATCCCGCGTCCGATGCCCCGCCTTCATTCGAACCTCGCCCGTTTTCGCCGGCCGGCCGCGGCCCCGGACAAGCGATGAGCCATTCCTTCCTGCTGAAGCCCCTCCTTGACCTCACGCAGACCCGCATGGTCGACGCCGCGCGCCGCCTCGGCGAGCTGATCGCGAGCGAACAGCAAGGCACGCGCAAGCTCGAGCTGCTGCAGAACTACCGCGCCGAGTACGAAGCGCGCTTCCACGACGCGGCGCGCAACGGCATGAGCCCGGAGGCGTGGCGCAATTACGCGAGCTTCCTCGGCCGCATCGACGAAGCCGTCGCGATCCAGGCCGCCGCGGTCGAGCGCTCGCGCCGCCTCACCATTGCCGGCCAGGAGGCGTGGACGGAACAGCGCAACAAGGTCAAGGCCTTCGACACGCTGCAAAAGCGCTTCGACGCCGGCGAGGCGCGGAAGGCCGCGCAGCAGGAACAGCGCGCGTCGGACGAATACGCGGCGAAGCGCTACCGCGACCGCGACGACGCCGACGCTCCGTGACCGCCTTCAATGGCATGGAGTTTGCTTGAACACGTCGCACCCCCCACTCAGCATCGCAGCAACAGGAACTCCTGCATGTCCGACTCCGCCCTGAACGCCCTGATCCGGCCCGCCGCGCCGTCGCCGCTCGCCGCGAAACAGAACACGCCGCGGCCGGCGACCGGCGAGCTTCGCTCCGACGACAGTTTTTCGAAGGCACTGGAACGGCGCATGAATTCGGTCGAACAGGGCAGCGCGCACGAGACGCAGCGGCAGGCCGCAACCGCGCACAGGAACGACGCGGGACGCGAAGCGCAGCCGGCGCGCAATGAGCGGCCGGTCCGCCAGGAACAGTCGGTACGCGACGAGCCGGTGCGCGAACGGACCGGCGATCGCGCCGCCCGCGGCCCGTCCGGCGCGACCGAGCGCCGCGACGGGAAGGCTTCCGCTTCGGACTCCGCGGGGCGGCCGGAAGCATCCCCCGGGCCGGACGCAGCGAACCCCGAAGCCGCCCCGACACGTGACGCAGCCGCGACGCCGGCGGGCCCGACGGCCACCCTCCCCGCCCCGGCCGCGCCTGCCGGCACACCGGCAACCGACCCCGCCGCAGCGGCAAGCCTTGCCGCCCTGCTGCCGAATGTTGCCGCGCTGCCGACCGCGCCGACGGCGGGCGACGCCGACGGGACGCCGCAGGACGGTGCGCGGGTCGACGGCGCCGGAGCCACGACCGGCGCGTCGCTGCTCGAAAAACTGATCGCCGAAGCAGGCGGACGGACCGCGTCCGCGGACGCCGGCGAGGCCGCCGGTGGTGCCACGCCCGCCACCGCTGAAGGCAGCACGACAACCGCCGACGACGGCGGCGCGACGGTCGGCACGCCGTGGAAGACCGGTGCGGACGCCACCGCGGCCGATGCCGTCGCCTCGACGGGACGGACGCAGGCTGCAGGCGCCGCTGGTGTCACCGGCACCCCCGCCGCCCCGCAGCCAGCGCTTCAGCCCGACACCCAGCTCGGCCTGCACGCCGCGGGCTTCGCGCCCGCCGGCCGCATCGAGCAGCCGCCGCTGCCCCAACTGCCGGTGTCGACGCCCGCCGGACAGCCGGCGTGGGCGGAGGACGTCGGCGGGCGGCTGGTCTGGATGGTCGGCCGCAACGAATCGAAAGCGGAAATCGTGCTGACCCCGCCGACCCTCGGCAAGCTCGAAGTGTCGATCCACGTCGGTGGGGACCAGGCGACCGCGCATTTCGTCGCCGCGACCTCGGCCGCGCGCGACGCCCTCGAACAGGCGATGCCGCGGCTGCGCGAAGTCATGCAGCAGGCGGGCATCAACCTCGGCCAGACGAACGTCAGCACGTCGGGCGAGCAGCAGGCACAGCAGCACGCTCCCGGGCGGCACAGCAGCGGCCGGTCGGCGAGCGCCGGGCTCGGCGCGATCGAGTCCGCCGGCGCACCGTCCGCCGACAGCCATTGGGTACGCAGCGGCAACGGCGTCGTCGACACGTTTGCCTGAAGGCCACGAATAGCGGTCGCTCTCCCCCACTTTTCCGCCCTTGGTCGAGGCGGTTCGTTACGGATAATGCAAGGGTGGAAACAGGAGAAATGATTCATGGCTAAGGCCCCCGCCACCCCGAAACCCGAGGCCCCCGAAGCAGCGCCGGTAACACCGCGGCGGAGCAAGAAGCTCCTGATCGTCGTGGTCTCGCTGGTCGTCGTCGTGATGCTGCTGCTCGTCGGCGTCGCGGGCTTGCTGATGCTCAAGAAGGGCAAGTCGGCTGACGCGGAACACGCCGAAGAAGTCGAAACGAGCGAGCCGTTCGACCTGAGCAAGCCGCCGACCTTCGTCGCGCTCGAGCCTTTCGTCGTCAACCTCGCGCCCGAGGACGGGGAGCGCTATCTGCAGGTAGTGCTCGCGCTGCGCGTCGGCGATCCGAAAACCGGCGAGATGCTCGGCGGCTTCATGCCGGCGATCCGCCACCAGATCAACCTGCTGCTCGCCGGCAAGCTACCGTCCGAGCTGGCGACACCCGCCGGGCGCGAAACCCTCGCCGACGAGATCGTCGAGCGTACGAACGGCGTGCTCGGCGGTTCGCGCGCGAAGGGCGCGGACCCGAAAGCACCGGCCGGGCCGATCCAGGCCGTGCTGTTCAATTCATTCATCATCCAGTAAGGAAACGGGCGGCGATGGCTTCCGATTTTCTCTCGCAGGATGAAGTCGACGCCCTGCTGAAGGGCGTCGCCGGGGAGCCGGACGAACTCGAAGAGGATTCCGGCGACCAGAGCGGCGTACGCCCGTACAACCTCGCGACGCAGGAGCGCATCGTCCGTGGGCGGATGCCCACGATGGAACTGATCCACGAGCGCTTCGCGCGCTACCTGCGCATCGGTCTCTTCAACTACATGCACCGCAACGCCGAAGTCTCGGTCGGGCCGGTCAAGGTGCAGAAATACGGCGAATTCGTGCGCAACCTCGTCGTGCCGACGAACCTCAACCTCGTGCTCGCGAAGCCGCTGCGCGGCACCGGGCTCGTCGTGTTCGACCCGAACCTCGTGTTCCTCGTCGTCGACAACATGTTCGGCGGCGATGGCCGCTTCCACTCGCGCGTCGAGGGACGCGACTTCACGCCCACCGAGCAGCGCATCATCCAGGGCATGCTCGGCGTCGTGTTCGCCGAATACACGCGCGCGTGGGCGCCGGTGTTCAAGATCGAAATGGAATACGTGCGCTCGGAGATGAACTCGCAGTTCGCGAACATCGCGACGCCGTCCGAGATCGTGATCTCGGCGAGCTTCTCGCTCGAATTCGGCGGCTCGCAGGCCGACATGCACATCTGCTTTCCGTACTCGATGGTCGAGCCGATCCGTGACCTGCTGTATTCAACGATGCAGAGCGACCACCTGACGCAGGACAACCGCTGGATCAAGCTGCTTACCCGGCAGCTGCAAAGCGCCGAAGTCGAGCTCGTCTGCAACCTCGGCAGCGCCAACGTGACGCTTCGCGACGTCGCCGATCTGCGCGTCGGCGACGTGATCCCGCTCACCGTGCCGGAACACCTGCACGGGGAAGTCGACGGCATTCCCGTCCTCGAACTGAGTTACGGCCGCCAGGGCGGCCACTACGCGGTCAAGGTCGAGCGCTTCCTCGCGAACGAGGACGCCGACAGCGCATTAACCGGAGGCCAGCATGGCTGACAACGATACCGATCAGATCACCGAAGACGACTGGGCCGCAGCGATGATGGAGCAGTCGGTCGCGGAAACCGGCGCCGACGACGAAGCGCGGCGCGTCGCCGCCGACCTCGCCACGGTCGCGGAATCGCCGTACCAGGCGAAGCCGGCGAGTCACCTGTTCCCCGACTTCGGCACGTCGTCGCCGAAATCCGGCACGCTGAACGACTTCGATATGATCCTGGACATCCCGGTCCAGCTCACCGTCGAACTCGGCCGCACGAAGATCTCGATCCGCAACCTGCTGCAGCTCGCGCACGGTTCGGTCGTCGAGCTCGACGGCCTCGCCGGGGAGCCGATGGACGTGCTCGTCAACGGCACGCTGATCGCGCAGGGCGAAGTCGTCGTCGTCAATGACAAGTTCGGCATCCGCCTGACGGACATCATCACGCCCGCCGAGCGGATGCGGAAGATCCGGGGCTAAAAAAGGACGGGCGACCTTTTCCGAAGGCCCGCCCCATCGTTGCACGCCCCACCCCTTCCGTTACCACGCTTCGGCCCATCGCGGCCGTTCGCCTAAACGGCAGCTGGGGCGGGGTCACTGGCGACGTCGAAGTCCATCTCCGGCATCTCCCCGCTGTAGCAGTACCAGTGCCAAGGCTCGTAAATGATCCCGTACGGATTGTCCGGCGGATACGACATACGGAATTCGAATTTCGCCGCATTCCGGTACAGCCACGCGAAAGCGGGCGTCCTGTCGAATGGGATGTTGGCCGGGATGCGCTCGAAGTCAATCGCTCGCCCGGTGTGGTGCTCGCTGTAGCCGGGCGCCGCGATCCGATTCAGCGCCTCGTCGAGGCTCTTCCCGTATGACAGTTGCTTTCGGATCATCCGCGCCTGATCCGCGACGCTGCGAAAGCCCCACCGCACTGTGAGCATCACGCCATCAGCCTCAGCTGCCTTCCGCATTTCCGACGCCCGACTCCACGCAACGGGGGCCAGTGGCCGGAGCTCGCCATTCGGGCCGGCGGGAACGCACACGATTTCCCGCGCCTCGCGGAATAGGCACAAGCCACGCGCCGCATACTCTTCAGAAATGCCGAGCTTCCTGTGCATGATCGCCAGCCGGCTCAGATACTCGTCTTCGCCGCGGCTACCGAGCATTGCGACGCGCACGCGCCCGCGCCAGATCTCGTCCTCGACCCAGTCGAAAATCTTCCTTGCCCTGCTCCTGAGGTTATTGCTAGCCCGCATCCGTCGCTCCTTTGCCGCCTTCCTTCTCGTGCCCGACGACCGGGCTGCCGCCGGTACTTTACCGCCTCCGCCTGTGAATGCGCCGGGCATCGTGCCGTCCACTGTGCGTGGCCCCGTGCCCCAGCAGGCGCAGTGTTCGATCTCGCCGAGGCGGTGGCGGGCGACGCCTATTGTCGCTACAGGCAAGTAGCGCAGCTCGAACCGTTGCCCCACGCACAGATGGCCGTGAAACTTCCGTCGCGGAGAGCAGGCAGACGACTTCCGGGCGCACGACCGGCAAACCGTGAATAGCCGCGCTTTCGCCCCTCTTATCCCGCCTCCCCCGCCGCGGCCGGCGTCTATCCTTCTTCCATCCGAAGAACCCGCGAACCGCCGTGACCGTCCTGCGCTTCATCCCCCTCGTTCTCCTCCTCGCCGCGTCGCCGCCGCTGACGGCCGCCGAGGCGCCGCCCGACGTCGCCGGCAGCATCGGTCAGATGGTGTTCGGCCTCGCGGTCGTCATCGGGCTGCTGCTCGCCGGTTTGTGGCTGATCAAGCGGTTGTCGGTCGCGCGGGGCGCACTGACCGGGCTCAAGGTGCTCGGCGCCGTGCCGGTCGGACCCCGCGAGCGCGTCGTGCTGGTCGAGATCGCCGGCAAGGTGCTCGTGCTCGGCGTGACGTCGGCGAGTGTCCGGACGCTGCACATCCTGTCCGCCGACGAGTCGGCAAATCTCGTCGGTCCCGGCGACCCGGGCAAGGCAGGCGGGGACTTTCCGGGCTGGCTCAGGCGCGCGATGGAGCGCCGCAACGATGCGCGCTGACTGGATGACCACGTTCCGGCGCGTGCTGCCGGCGCTGCTGTTACTCGCCCCGCTCGCGGCCGGCGCGCAAGGCCTGCCCGCGATCACCGGCACTCCGGCGCCGGGCGGTGGCACGACGTATAGCCTCAGCGTTCAAACGCTGCTGCTCCTGACGTCGCTGTCGTTCATCCCGGCGGTCGTGCTGATGATGACGTGCTTCACGCGGATCATCATCGTGTTCGCGCTGCTGCGCACCGCGATGGGCACACAGACTTCGCCGCCGAACCAGGTGCTTGTCGGCCTCGCGCTGTTCCTGTCGTTCTTCGTGATGTCACCGGTCCTCGAGCGCGTCTACGCGGACGCGTACGTGCCGATGTCGCAGAACGAGATCTCGTTCGACGAGGCGCTCACGCGCGGAGCGGTGCCGGTCAAGGCATTCATGCTGAAGCAGGTGCGCGAGCCGGACATCGCGCTGTTCGCGCGGCTGTCGAAGACGCCGCCGGTCGAGCGCGCCGAGGATTTGCCGATGCGCGTCGTCGTGCCGGCCTTCGTCACGTCTGAGCTGAAAACCGCGTTCCAGATCGGCTTCGTCGTCTTCATTCCGTTCCTGATCATCGACATGGTCGTCGCGTCGGTGCTGATGTCGATGGGCATGATGATGATGTCGCCGGTGATCGTGTCGCTGCCGTTCAAGATCATGCTGTTCGTGCTCGTCGACGGCTGGACGCTCCTGATCGGCTCGCTCGTCCAGAGCTTTGCCGTCTAACCCGGAGAAACCCTCATGACCCCTGGGATGGTCGTCGATATCGGCCGGCAGGCCGTCGAAATCACGCTGATGATGTCCGCGCCGCTGTTCCTCGCCGCGCTCGTCACCGGCCTCGTCGTCAGCGTCTTCCAGGCGGCGACGCAGATCAACGAAATGACACTGACCTTCGTGCCGAAGCTCGTCGCGGTGTTCGCGACGCTCGTCATCGCCGGCAACTGGATGATCACGCTGATTACCGACTTCACGCGCCGGCTGCTCGAATCGATCCCGACGGTGATCGGCTAGGCCCCGCGATGCTGAGCGTCACCTCGGCGCAGCTCGATGCGTGGATCGCCGCGCTGATGTTTCCGCTCGCGCGGATCCTCGGCCTCGTGGCGTCCGCGCCGCTGCTGAGCAACCGCATGGTGCCCGTTCGGGTGCGCCTCGCGATCGGCATCGCGACCGCGCTCGCGGTGATGCCGGCCCTGCCGCCGATGCCGGCAGTCCCCACCGACTCGATGCTCGCACTCGCGATCCTCGTGCAGCAGGCGTTCATCGGCATCGCGATGGGCTTCATGATGCGCATCGTCTTCGCCGCGGTCGATGTCGCCGGCGAGATGATCGGCCTGCAGATGGGGCTGTCCTTCGCGGTGTTCTTCAGTCCGCAAAGCGGCGCCCAGACCGCCGTCGTCGCCGAGTTCCTCGGCCTGATCGCGCTGCTCGTGTTCGTCGCGCTGAACGGCCACCTGATGCTGCTCGGCGTTCTCGTCGCGAGCTTCGAATGGCTGCCGGTCGGCACCGCGGCGAAAGCCGACGGCTGGCTGCTGATCGCGCGCTACGGCACCGTGATGTTCGCGTCCGGCCTGCTGCTCGCGCTGCCGATGGTCGCGGCGCTGCTGATCACGAACACCGCGCTCGGCGTGCTGACCCGCGCGGCGCCGCAACTGAACCTC
The DNA here is from genome assembly GCF_036675785.1 of Aromatoleum sp. NCBI lineage: Bacteria > Pseudomonadati > Pseudomonadota > Betaproteobacteria > Rhodocyclales > Rhodocyclaceae > Aromatoleum > Aromatoleum sp. Next base: position 1,937 of record NZ_JAKFEF010000071.1, on the reverse strand, counting down.
TTCGCGGTCGGCTTTCCGATCACGCTGTCGGTCGGCTTCCTCGTGCTGCTGCTGAGCCTGAACGTGATCGCGCCGGCGCTGCAGGGCCTCTTCGAACGCGGCTTCGACGCGATCGACCAGCTGTTGCGCGCGTTCGTCTGAGCGGCGCTACGCCCTCTCGCCAGATCCGGATGTCGCGAAGCCGGGGAACCTCCGCGTCGGCCTTCGCTGCGCTCACGCCGACCTACGAGACATCGACCGCGCACGCGTAGGTCGGACTGAGCGAAGCGATGTCCGACGTTCCCGGCCCGCTGCTTACAGCCCGGGCCAGACGCGCGAGCGCGCGAGGCGGATCTCGCCGCTCGCGACCCGACGCGCGAACGGGCGCGTCGACTCGATGCCTTCCTCGTAGCGCACCACGTCGTAGCCGGCGAAACCTTCGGTCTCGGCGAACTGCCGCGCGTTGCGCGCGAACACTTGCCGCGCCTCGCCCTCGCCGCCGCTCGCGAGCGACTTCATCCGCAGGTCGAAGCGCACCCGCTCCTCGTCGAGTCGCACCGCCTTGATGTCCCACGTCGGGGCGAGCGGATCGTAGATCGCGTATGCGATCGCTGCGCCGGCGAGGTATTCCGATCCGAGCAGATCTAGCTCCGATGCCATGCTCGCGACGCCTGCGACGCCCGCGACCGGCCCGCTGTACTGCTCGATCGCGGCGCAACCGGCCATGAGGGGGACCGTCAGCGCGACCGCGACGCGGGCGAGTGCCGCCGGGCGCAACGCGCAGCGCGATTTCGGTGCGAAAAGCGTCATGTCCGTCAGCGCAGGTAGTCGAACAGCGACAGGCCGGTCACGCGGACGTACGACTGCTGCGCCGCTTCGAGGATCGTCTGCTGCTTCGACAGCCGCGAGATCGCTTCCGCGTAGTCCACATCCTGCAGCCGTGACAGCGTCTGCGCGTACTGTTCGCCGTGCGCCCCGGAGAGTTCCTCGAGCGCGTCGAGCTCGACCATTCGCGAGCCGACCGACGCGCGGATCGTCAGCACATTGTCGAGCGACGCGTCCATGCGCCCGATCGCCGTCGACACGGCGGTTGGTATGTTTCGCGACGGATCCCCGGCGGGCCTGCGCAGCTCGGTGATGAAATCCGAGATCGCGCCGAACATCTCGGAATTGCCGCCCGCATCGACCATGAACACGCGGCTGCCCGGTTCGCCGACCGGCATCGTCCGCGACGCGCTCACCTGGATGCTGCGCGCGCCGGCGTCGCCGTCGTAGAGGACGGCGGCAGGACCCGCGGGCGGGACGGGCGCGCCGCCGGAGAACGCCGCGTCGGTGGACTGGTAGCCGGCGAAACGGAACTCGCCGGTCGCATCCTTGCTATTCGCGATCGCGAGCAGCGCGTGGAACTGCGCCTCGATATCGGTCGCCATCGCCTGGTGCTCGGACGGCGTGTAGGTCGCGTTGCCGGCCTCGACCGCACGCGTGCGGATGTAGGTGAGGATGTCGCCGATCGAGCCGAGATCGCTGTCGAGCGTCGCGAGCGCGTCCTTCGCGTAACCGATGTTCGTCTGAAACTGCTCGTTCGCGCGCTGCGACTGCGTGACTTCGAGCGCGCGCGCCGCGGCGATCGGATCGTCCGACGGCGTCAGGATCTTCCGCCCGGTCGCGATCTGCTGCTGCGTATGCAGCATCTCCGAACTCTGCCGCTGAATCGCGTTGCGCCCCGCGTCGAAAATCATGCTCGTCGAGATTCTCATGATGTGACCCCGTGTCAGCGCGCGATGGATAGGATTTCGTCGAACAGCGTGCCGGCGACCGACATCACGCGCGCGGCGGCCTGGTACGACTGCTGGTAGCGGATCAGATTCGCCGCTTCCTCGTCGAGATTGACGCCCGACAGCGCCTGCTGCGCGTCGGTCGCCTGCTGCAGTTGCGCCGCCTGCGCCGCTTCGCCGATC
>NZ_JAKFEF010000017.1:0-98960 GCF_036675785.1 Aromatoleum sp. | reverse complement strand
GAGAGTGCCGCCGGACATGCTCACCGCGAAGCTCGGCGGACTCGTCACCGCAGTGACCGAACTGGCCGACAAGAAGCTCGTGATGATGCTCGACGTCGAGAAGGTGCTGTCGGAGACCACGACGCAGGACGACCAGCATCTGTTCAAGGGCATCGAACCGCTCGAAGGCTCCCAGCACACGGTGTACTTCGCGGACGACTCGTCCGTCGCCCGCAAGCAGATCGAGCGCACGCTCGATGTGCTCGGCGTGCCTTTCGTGGGCTCGCTCAATGGGCGCATGGCATGGGACGAGTTGCAGAAAGCCGCCCATCACGCGCAGGTCACCGGGCGCAGGGTCAACGAGCTGGTGAGTCTCGTGCTGACGGACGTCGAGATGCCCGAAATGGACGGCTACATGCTGACGCGGGCGATCAAGTCCGATCCGCGTTTCGCCGGGATCCCGGTGATCATGCATTCGTCGCTGTCGGGCATGTCGAACCAGCAGCTCGGCCAGTCCGTCGGCGTCGATGAATACGTGCCGAAATTCGAGCCGCAGCGTCTGGCCGCGACGCTGCGCCGCCTGCTCGACCGCCAGGTCTCGCCGGCGGAGGCCTCGTGATGGAGTACGGCATGTCGAACCTGATTCCCGAAGAAGGCGCGTTGTTCAACGTCGTGGACGGCCGCACCAGTCTCGCCGGTTCCAATTGCATGGAGATCCTCCTGTTCTCGCTCGGCACGAGCGAGACCTTCGGCATCAACGTGTTCAAGGTCCGCGAAGTCTCGAGCGCGCCGTTCATCACGCGGGCGCCGAACATGCCCGTCGGCGTGGAAGGGCTGATCTCGCTGCGCGGCAACGTCATTCCGGTGCTCTCGCTGGCGAAGATCCTCGGTCTTTCCCGTCCCGGGCAGCCGCTCGGCGGGTCGATGATGGTTACCGAATACAGCAAGCGGACCCTTGGATTTCTCGTCGAGGGCGTGGACCGCATCATCCGCGTCGAATGGGACAAGGTGCGGGCACCGGACAACGTGGCGGCGTCCGGCCAGAGCTACATCTCCGCGATCACCGAGCTTCCGGACGGCAAGCTCGTCTCGATCGTCGACGTCGAGAGCGTCCTGGCGACGACCTTCGGCGACGCGGTCGTCGGCAATATCGCCCCGATCCCGGACGGGCAGGACTACGACATCTTCTACGTCGACGACTCCGCGGTGGCGCGGCGCAAGATCGCGGAGGTGCTGGAGAAACTCGGCGTCAAGCACAAGCACGCGGTGAACGGCCTCGAGGCCTGGACCCGGCTGCAAGGGATCGCGAACCACGCCCGGCAGTGCGGCAATCAGGTGTCGGACGAGGTGGACGTGATCCTCGTCGATGCGGAGATGCCCGAGATGGACGGCTACGTGCTGACACGCAACATCAAGGCGGACCCGCGCTTCGACGGCATTCCGGTGGTGATGCATTCCTCGCTGTCATCCGAGGCCAACCGTGCGATGGGGAAGCGCGTCGGTGTGGATGCGTACGTGGCAAAATTCGACGCGGACGCGCTGGCCGAGAGCTTGCGGCCCTTGCTGAACAAGGGTCACTAGGCGCGGACCGGACCGCCAGACGATTACGGAGAACGACATGTCCGACCCCAAAATGAAATTTCTCGTTGTCGACGATTTTTCGACGATGCGCCGGATCGTGCGCAACCTGCTGAAGGAACTCGGATTCACGAACGTCGACGAGGCAGAGGACGGCGCGGTCGCGCTGCAGAAGCTCAACAGCGCGCAGTTCGACTTCGTCGTCACCGACTGGAACATGCCGAACATGGACGGGCTGACGCTGCTGCAGACGATCCGCCAGACGCCGCATCTGCGGCACCTTCCGGTGCTGATGGTCACGGCCGAGGCCAAGAAGGAAAACATCATCGCCGCTGCGCAGGCCGGCGCGAGCGGCTACATCGTGAAGCCCTTCACCGCGGCGACGATGTCGGAAAAGCTCGAAAAGATCTTCGAAAAAATCGGCAAGAAGGCAGCCGCCTGACGTGGCGGCATCGGAAAACGTAGAGGGAGGCCGATGATGGCTAAAAAGCTGAAACTCGACGAGGCAGGGGATTCGGACGAACTCCAGGCCCTGTTCGACAGCATCGCGGCCAGTCCGGCGAAATCGGAACTCAAGGTCGTCGCGAAGCCCGAAACCGCGGGCGGGGATGACGATGAACTGCAATCGCTGTTCGACGCCGTCGCGGCCGAATTCGACACCGGCTTCGGCGCGGAGCCTACGAGCGAATTCGGCGCGTGCGCGACTCGGGAAGGCGACGGCGGGTCCGCGCCGTCCGAGCATAGTTGCGAAGCCGTCTTCACGCGGATCGGGCAGATGACTCGCCAGGTTCACAACACGTTGCGCGCGCTCGGAACCGACGACGTTCTGCAGGATGCGGTGCAGGCGATTCCGGACGCGCGCCAGCGGCTGACGTATATCGCGCAGATGACCGAACAGGCCGCGAGCCGCGTGCTGAACGCGACCGACATCGCGCAGCCGATCCAAAACCGGATCCAGACCGACGCGCAGGGGTTGCAGGCGCGGTGGGACAAGCTCTACGCGAACCAGCTTTCCGTCGAGGAGTTCAAGGCGCTGTCGAACGAGACGCGCGGTTTCCTCGGCGAGGTCGTGCAGGGAAGCCGCGCGACCAACGAGCAGTTGATGGAAATCATGATGGCGCAGGATTTCCAGGATCTCACCGGCCAAGTCATCAAGAAGGTCGTCGATCTCGCGCAGAGGCTGGAGACCGAACTGCTAGAAGTCCTGCTCGAAGTCACGCCGCCGGAGATGCGCGGCGACAAGCACACCGGACTGATGAACGGCCCGGTCATCACCTCGGAAGGGCGCGACGACGTCGTGACAACCCAGGAGCAGGTCGACGATCTGCTCGGCAGCCTCGGATTCTGAACGTCCGGGCATCGGCGGCCGGGGGCACGCGCGCCCGGCGGCCAGGAACGATAAAGCGAGTACGCCATGAGTGATTTCGCCGGAATGGAAGACCTCCTTCAGGATTTCCTGATCGAAGCGGGAGATCTGCTGTCGGGGGTCGATAACAAGCTGGTGGACCTCGAGCGGGCGCCCGACGACCGGGGCCTGCTGAACGAGATCTTCCGCGGCTTTCACACGATCAAGGGCGGCGCCGGCTTCCTCAACGCGACCGAACTGGTCACGTTGTGCCACCTGACCGAGAATCTCTTCGACAACTTGCGAAACGGCCAGCTGGACGTTACCCCCGAAGTCATGGACGTGATTCTCGAGGCGACCGGCACCGTGCGCGAGATGTTTTCCACGCTCGAGCGCGGCACCCAGCCGTCGGCCGCCGATCCCACGCTCATCGCGCGGCTGAAGCAGGCGATCGCGGGCGAACTCGTCGTCGTCGCCGCAGCGGAAGCGGTCGCAGCTGCCGCGGCGCGTCGTCCGGGCCTGGTAGCCGCGGCACCGCTGGCTGCGCCCGCGGCGATCCCCCCCGGGCCGGACTGGGAGCTGCTGCACGGCGCCGTCACCGGAGCGGTCGCAAAACCGGCGCCCGGCGCTCCGGTTCCCGCGCCCGCTCGTGCGCCCGCTCGTGCGCCCGAGGAGGTCATCAAGGCCGCGGTCGGTCGCCGTGTCGGCGACAAGCCGGGCGCCAATGCACCCACCGGACGCCGCGAAACGGAGCGGCAGCGCGACAACTCGATCCGCGTCGACACGACCCGCCTCGACCAGGTCCTGAACCTGTCGGGCGAAATCGGCCTGACGAAGAACCGCCTCAATGCGCTGCGCAGCGAAATCCTCAGCGGGCGCAACGACACCGAAACGCTGCATTCGCTCGACCTCGCGGTGAGCCAGCTCGACCTGCTCGTCTCCGACCTGCAGAACGCGGTGATGAAGACGCGGATGCAGCCGATCGGCCGGCTCTTCCAGAAGTACCCGCGAATCGCGCGCGACCTCGCGCGCAACCTCGGGAAGGACGTTGAACTCGTGCTCGCGGGCGAGGAAACCGAGATCGACAAGACGATGATCGAGGATCTCGGCGATCCGATCATCCACCTGATCCGCAACGCGGTCGATCACGGCGTCGAGGATGCCGCCGAACGCGTCGCCGCCGGCAAGCCGGAAAAGTCGATGGTGCGGCTCGAGGCTCGCCAGGAGGGCGACCACATCATCATCGTCGTCGCCGACGACGGACGCGGGATGAACCCCGAGCGGCTGCGCGCGAAGGCGATCGAAAAGGGGCTCATCACCGACGAGGAGTCCAACGCGATGGACGAGCGCCAGAGCTTCAACCTGGTGTTCCTGCCCGGTTTCTCGCTCGCGGCGCAGGTCTCGGACGTCTCCGGCCGCGGCGTCGGGATGGATGTCGTGCGCACGAACATCCAGAAGCTCAACGGCAGCATCGAGATCCAGTCGCAGATGGGCAAGGGCACGACTTTCGTGATCAGCCTGCCGCTGACGCTCGCGATCCTGCCGGTCCTACTCGTGCGCATCGGCGATCAGCCGTTCGCCGTTCCGCTGTCGATGGTCCGGGAGATCCTGCCGATCGACATCCGGGAAGTGCAGGAAGTCGGCGGGCGCGCGACGATGGTCGTGCGCGGCGAAGTGCTCCCGATCCTGCCGCTCGTCGGGCTTCTCGGCTGGCCGCTCGAGCGCGTGCCGCAGTATGGCGTGCTGATGCAGGTGGCCGAACTGTCGTTCATCCTCGCGGTGGACACGTTCGCCGGGCGCGAGGACGCGGTCATCAAGTCCCTCGACGATTTCCGGCCGAAGGGGGTCGCAGGGGTGACGACGCTGTCGAACGGCCAGATCGTCCTGATCCTCGACATGAAGGAATTGCTCGGCAGCGCCGGCGACCACCGCGGCATGCCGCGCCTTGCGCTGATCCCGAAGGAGCCTGTCGCCGCGTGACGCGATCCAGTTCCCGCCTCGCGCGGGACTGGATCGGACGAACGGGATCCGGTGCTCCTCCCTCAGGTGGTGAGCTTCAGCAAGGCCGCGAATGCGTCCTCGAACTGCGCGAGCCCCTCTTCCTGCAGGCGCCGACCGGCGGCGTCCATGTCGATCCCCAGTGCGGCCAGCGCGTCGAACTGCGCTTGCGCTTCATCGACGTCGCGATCGAGCGTGCGACTCACTTTGCCGTGATCGAGCAGCGCGGCGAGCGTCGCGTCGGGGAGCGTATTGACGGTTTCGGGCCCGATCAGCGGCTCGACATAGAGCAGATCGCTGTAGGCGGGGTTCTTCGTGCCGGTGCTCGCCCACAGCATCTGCTGCGGTCGTGCGCCTGCCGCCGCGAGCGGCTCGAAGGCGGCGCCGTGAAAGCGCTCGACATACCGCCGGTATGCGAGTTTCGCCATCGCGACCGCGGATTTTCCGCGCAGCGTCAGCGCTTCTCCGCCGAACTCGTCGAGTTGCTTGTCGATCAGCGTGTCGACGCGGCTGAGGAAGAGGCTCGCGACGGACATCACGCGCGCCGGATTGCCGCCGGTGCGCTGGAGTCGCGTGAGGCCGCGGAGATAGGCTTCGGCGACAGCGTCGACGTGCGCGAGCGAGAACATCAGCGTGACGTTGACGCTGATTCCCTTTGCGATCAGCTCTTCGATCGCTTCGATTCCGGCCGGCGTCGCCGGCACCTTAATCAGGAGGTTGTCGCGGACGACGGCGGTCGACAGCCGCTTCCCCGCGGCGACTGTGGCGCCCGCATCGTGGGCGAGCGCCGGCGAGACTTCGAGACTGACGTAGCCGGCGTTGCCCGCGGTCCGGTCGTACGTCGGCCGCAGCAGATCGCAAGCGCGCTGGACGTCGGGGATGACGAGCTTCTCGTAGCGCGCCTCGGCATCGAGCGGCTGCGTCTTCAGCGCTGCGAGATCGTCTTCGTAATAGCGCCCGCCGGCGATCGCCTTGTGAAAGATTGCCGGGTTGGTCGTCACGCCGGCGACGCCATCGTCGGCGATCATGCGCTCGAGGCGGCACTCGTTCAGCAGTGTTCGGGAAAGGTTGTCGAGCCAGATCTGCTGGCCCTGGTCGCGGACTTGAAGCAGCGGATTCATCGGCGGAGCGGTTGGTTGGTTGGGGCTCTTCATTGTGCCCGCAATCGGAAGCGGTCGAAAGACGGGGAGCGTCATCCGTGGATGACGCCGGTCCAGCCGAGGCCCTCCAGGACCGAGGCGAAATCCTCGGCGAGCGGCGCGCGAAGATCCAGCATCTTCCCCGTGTGCGGATGCGCGAGCCGCAGCCGCGTGCAGGCGAGCAGCAGGCGAGGGGTGCCGAAAAGCGTCGTGAAGTGGCGGTTGTGCCGCCCCTTGCCATAGGTCGCATCGCCGATGATCGGATGCGACACGTGCTTCAGGTGCCGGCGCAACTGGTGCCGTCGCCCGGTTTCCGGTTCGAGTTCAAGCAGCGCGTACCGGCTCGTCGGATAGCGGTCGACGCAATAAGGCAGTTCAGCGACCGCGAGGCGGCGAAAGCGTGTCAGCGCGGCTTGCGCTGCGGTTTCGGCGTGTTCGGAACGGCGCTCGAAATCGTCGAAACGCCGCGCCAGCGGATGGTCGATGACGCCCGCTTCGGCCGGTTGACCGCGTACGACCGCGACGTACGTCTTCGTCACCTCCTGCCGTTCGAATGCGCGCCCGACGTACGCGGCGGTGTTCCGGTCGAGTGCGAACAGCAGGACGCCCGAGGTACCCTTGTCGAGCCGGTGCACCGGGTGCACCTGTTGCCCGATCTGGTCACGCAGCATCTGCACCGCGAAACGTTCCTCGTGCGCGTCGATGATCGAGCGGTGCACCAGCAGCCCGGACGGCTTGTGGATCGCGACCAGGGTCTCGTCGCGGTAGAGGATCGGAAGCATGGTCGAGTCGTCGTGACGCGCCGGCGAGCGTGCGCTGCCGGCAGCGAAAGTCGCGGCGCAGCGAGCGGAGGCCGCTCGGTCAGCGCGACAAGGGTTCGGCGCCTGCTGAACGAATGCCGAGACCGCCGGGGACGCCGGCGGCACGCGGAGCGGTCAGATCGCGATGCCCGACGCGTCGAAGAAACCTTCGAACAGCACCGTGCTCAGGTAGCGTTCGCCCGAGTCGGGCAGGATGACGACGATCGTCTTGCCGGCGTTTTCTGTACGCTGCGCGACCCTCACCGCGGCGGCTACGGCCGCCCCCGAAGAGATGCCGGACAGAATGCCTTCCTCGCGGGCGAGGCGGCGCGCGTACTCGATCGCGTCTTCGTTGCTGACGGTCTCGACCCCGTCGACGAGCGACATGTCGAGCACCTCCGGGATGAAGCCCGCGCCGAGGCCCTGGATCTTGTGCGGACTCGGCTTCAGCGGCTCGCCGGCAAGGGTCTGCGTGATCACGGGGCTCGCGACCGGCTCGACCGCGATCGACAGCAGGGGCTTGCCGCGGGTCTTCTCGAAATAGCGCGAAACGCCGGTAATCGTCCCGCCGGTGCCGACACCGGACACGAGGATGTCGACGTTGCCGTCCGTATCGTTCCAGATTTCGGGGCCCGTCGTCGATTCATGGATCGCCGGGTTCGCCGGGTTCTTGAACTGCTGCAGAAGGACATAGCGGCCCGGGTCGGACGCGGCAATTTCCTCCGCTTTCGCGATCGCGCCGTTCATGCCCTTCGCGCCTTCGGTCAGCACGAGCTTCGCGCCGTAAGCGACGAGCAGCTTGCGCCGCTCGACGCTCATCGTCTCCGGCATCGTCAGCGTGATCGGGATGCCGCGCGCCGCCGCGACGAAAGCGAGTGCGATGCCCGTGTTGCCGCTGGTCGGCTCGACGATTTCCTTGCCCGGTCCGAGCAGGCCGCGCTTTTCCGCGTCCCAGATCATCGCCGCGCCGATCCGGCACTTCACCGAGTACGCCGGGTTGCGGCCCTCGATTTTCGCCAGCACGGTTGCCGCCGCGCCTTGCATGATGCGATTGAGCCGGACGAGCGGCGTGCGGCCGATGGACAAAGCATTATCGGAAAACCAGTTTGACATGATCGAGGCTCCACGAGAGATGGCTGAGAGGATACCAGCCGGTGGAGCAGGTCTACTACCTCCGCTTGTACCCGGTCAACATCGACAGAACGAGATTCTCCCGGTGGCGCACGCTTTCGAACACCGCGGCGGCGACGTGGAACGCGATCGCGGCCAGCGCAAGCTTCACCGCACCCGCGTGCAGCGTCTCGACCGCTTCATTTCCCCAGCCCCAGTCGGTCGTCATCAACCACCCCGTCGAGCCGATCATGGCGACCATTGCGAGCAGAAACACGATCATCACCGCGGCCACAGGGTTATGCCCGACATGCCGCGGCTCGCGGCCGCGCACGAGCAGACCGAAATAAGTCGCGAGCGTCGCGGGCCGGGGCACGAAATCCGCGAAGCGCGCATGCGGGGTGCCGATGAAGCCCCAGACGATGCGAAAGGCCACGAGCGCGAGCGCGACGTAGCCCGCCCACTGGTGCGGGGCCTCCGCGTCACCGGAGGTGAAATAGGCAGTGGCGAACATCGTCACGAGACTCCAGTGGAAGAGCCGAACCGGGAAATCCCATACCTTCACCTTGCCTGTCGCCATGACGACGTCCTCCTTGCCCCGGGGCCTCAGGCCCGCTTTTCCTTGACGATGCCGCCGTCGATGGGGCTGAAATAGATCTCGACCTTCCGGCCGTCCTTGTCCTTGCCGTAGATCTCGTAGCAATTTCCGCTCGTCGTCTTGAACTTGTCGACGACATAGCCCTCGTCGGCGATCTTCTGCTTCATGGCGTTCTCGGACATCCATTCCGATTTCGGCGCTTTCGTACACTCCGGCCCGGCGAACGCGGAGGCGTTGAGCGCAAGGATCAACACCGTTAAGAGCGGATAACGCATTTTCATGACTGCCCTCCAGAGTTCTTCTCATGCCCGATCGGCACGGAGGCCATTCTGTGGCCCGACAGCTGAACAGACGCTTAACGGGAGTGCGGATGCCCCATGCTGCGCGGGCGTCCTGGCGGTTGACCCGGTCGTCGAGACGACGTCCCCGGGTGCAGGGCGGATTCCTGACAAACCCGTCGTTCGAATGCCCCTGTCTTGAAGTCCGTCATGGATCAGCGGCCCGGCCTGCAGGAAAATGACATACAGGATGCTGAGCCGGCGCCGGATTTCTGCAGGCGCGCCGAATTTCGCTGGTCGGGGTCTCATCGATGAAGGTACGGGAAGATCGGGCGCTGCCCGCCGTTGCGCCGGCGTCGGGTGCCGGCCGTCCGCCGACGGGCCGTGCGAGCGGGCCGAGACGACGCTGCGGCGCAGCGAATCCGCGCTCGCCGAAGCGCAGCGCATCGCCCACGTCGGGAGTTGGGATCTCGACATCGTCAACAAGCGCGCCGAGGAGACGGTTCGCCAGATCAATCGCGAACTGGAACCGCGGGTCGCTTCGCGAACCGCCGAACTCGAAGCGGCGAACCGTGAACTCGAAGCCTTCGCGTTCTCCGTGTCCCACGATTTGCGCGCTCCGCTACGCGCGATCGAGGGCTCCTCGCGCATCCTCGTCGAGGACTACGGCCGCCGGATCGAAGACGAGGGCAAGCGGCTGATCGGCTTGGTACGGGACAACACGGCGCGGATGGGGCACCGACATCCTCGAATTCTCGCGAATGGGACGACGGGGCCTGGAGATGGGCGACATCGATGTCGCCGCCCTCGCGCTGGCGGTGTTCGGCGGGCAGCCCGTCGCCGCGCCCGAACGCGACCTGCGCCTCGTGATCAGCGCGCTGCCGCGTGCCGTTGAAACGAACGACGGAATGACAACCCGAATCGCGCGGTGGAAATCCTACTCGTCACGGGCCCGCCCGCCGAGGCCGGGCGGAGAACGCTGAAGCGGGCCGACAATTTCCTCGCGGTCGTCGGATGGGGGCTACGGGCTGTCGCTCGACTGCATCCCGAATGGGTAACGAGGCGATGAGCGACGAACTCAGGGTTCTCCAGCTCGAGGACGAGCCGGCCGATGCGGAGGTCGCGTTGCGCGAACTGAAGCGCGCGGGGCTCGCGTTTCGGGTCGACGCGCGTGAGCCGTTCATCCACGCGCTGCGTCAGTTCAATCCCGACATCATTCTCGCCGATTACCAGCTGCCGTCATTCGACGGTCAGGCCGCACTGGCAATCGCCCGCGAGCATGCACCCGATGTTCCGTTCATCTTCGTTTCCGGCGCGATGGGCGAAGAGCGCGCGATCGAGTCGCTCCATCGGGGGGCCGCCGATTACGTGCTCAAGGACCACCTCGGCAAACTGGCGCTTGCGGTCACCCCGTGCTCTCGATGAAGCGAGGGAGCGGAACTGCCGCAGGGGGGCCGAAGCCGGGTTGGCCGAGAGCGAAGAGCGCTTTCGTAAGATCGCCGAGCCGATGCAGGACGCGTTGATCATTGCCGACCGCCACGCCGCGATCAGCCACTGGAATCATGCCGCTGAGCGTATGTTCGGCTATCCGTCCGACAAAGCGCTGGGCCGGCAATTCGATGCATTGCTGGTCGTGCCGTCGAGGCGGACCGCATTCGAACACTGGTGGGAACGGCTTCGAAATGTCGAATCCGACGCGGGCCCGCGGCTCGAACTGCCGCTGCGCCGCAAGGAGGGCAACGAACTGCCGGTCGAGTTGTCGTGTCGTCTGCGCCGATCAACAACAGCTGGTATGCGATCGCCAGCATCCGCGACATCTCCGACCGCCGGCACGCGGATGCGATGCGCGCGGAACTCGACGCGATCGTCGAATCCTCCGACGATGCGGTCATCGGCAAGAACCTCGACGGGGTGATCACGAGCTGGAATCGCGGCGCCGAGAAAATGTTCGGTTATCGCGCGGAGGAAGCGCTCGGGCAGCCGATTACGATGCTTGCCGCCGACGCCGCGCGCAGCGAGATGGATCGATGCTCGAACAGCTCCGCAAGGGCCGCGGTGTCCGGCAGGAACTCGTCTGCCGGTGCAGGAAGGGTTCTCCGATCGACGTGGCGCTGACGCTGTCACCGATCCGCAGCGTCGACGGCGCTTCGGTCGGGGTGTCGACGATCGCGCGCGACATCACGAGGCGGAAGGCGGCCGAGCAAGGGCTCAAGCGCAGCAACCGCTTCCTGCATACGCTCAGCCGCGGCAACGAGACGCTGATTCACGCGACCGACGAAGGCCGTTTTTCATACTGACCGGCGGTGGTCCAAAGCGGAACGGCCGTGCGCCGAAGCCGAGAGGGTTCGGGGCACGGCCGTTCTGCGACATGCGCGCGGGCGGGGTCGGCCGCTCGCGCAGGCAATCGCCTCAGCGGGCGGGATCGATCACGCGAAGTTGCGCGCGGCGAAGTCCCAGTTCGCGAGGCTGTTCAGGAAGGCGGCGACGAAGTCCGGACGACGGTTGCGGTAGTCGATGTAGTAGGCATGCTCCCACACGTCGATGCAGAGGAGTGCCTTGTCCCCGGTCGTCAGCGGCGTGCCGGCGGCGCCCATGTTGACGATATCGACGCTGCCGTCGGCTTTCTTCACGAGCCAGGTCCAGCCGGAGCCGAAATTACCGACCGCGGACGTCGTGAAGGCCTTCTTGAAGTCCTCGAACGAGCCCCATTTCGCCTTGATCGCGTCCGCGAGCGTGCCGGTCGGCTCACCGCCGCCGTTCGGGGTCAGACAGTTCCAGAAGAAGGTGTGGTTCCAGACCTGCGCAGAGTTGTTGTAGATGCCACCGGCGGGCGCCTTCTTGACGATCGCTTCGAGATCCAGGTTCTCGAACTCCGTGCCCTTGATGAGGTTGTTCAGGTTCGTCACATAGGCCTGGTGATGCTTGCCGTGGTGGAACTCCAGCGTCTCGGCCGAAATGTGCGGGACCAGGGCGTCCTTCGCGTAGGGCAGTTGGGGCAGCGTATGTTCCATTTGTCTCTCCTGTCATCAGGTTTGTTGGGATTAAAGCCCGACGATTCTAGTCGGGCTTTGAGCAGGGTGGCAATCCCGGATGATTGCGGGGTTCAGCTGAAACGCATTGCGGGGCATCCGTCTCGACGATGCCATCGGTGCTGTTCACCGTAGCACGTAGCCGACCGATCGCGAGTTCGACGGAAATGTCGTCGCCGGCCCGGGCTGCCGCGGCGGAACGCAGGATGTGCCCTTCGGCGTCGCGAGTGATGCTGTAACCGCGTGCAAGGACGGCTTGCGGCGCGAGATGCTGGAGGTGGGCGGCAAGCGTCGAAAGCCGGTCCGCCCGGGCACGGATGAGGGTTTCACGGGCGAGCGCGAGTCGCGCACCCGCGCGCATGCATCGCTCCCATTCGCGCGCGAACTCGGGACGGAAGCTGTCGAGCCGGAACTGGAGCAGGTGGGTCGCGCTCTGCATGCGTTCGATGCGCCGCGCGAGCGCTGCCGTGAGGCGCAGCCCCAGGTGCTCCGCACGCTCGTGCGCGGCGGCGATCCGGTCGCGCGGGTGAACGAGGCGCAGCGCGGCGCGGTCGAGCCGCTGGGCGAGCGTGTTCAGACGGAACTGCAGCGCGTCGCCGAGCGCCCGCTCCAGCTTCGCGAGACGATGTCCCGCTTCGTACAGGTCCGCGGTGACAAGCTCGGCGGCGCCGGTCGGCGTCGCGGCACGGACATCGGCGGCAAAATCGGCGATCGTGAAATCGGTCTCGTGGCCGACCCCGCTGACGACCGGAATCGGGCAGGTCCGCAGCGCGCGGGCGAGCGACTCGTCGTTGAACGCCCACAAGTCTTCGATGCTTCCCCCGCCGCGCACGAGCAGCAGCGCGTCGATGCCGTCGTCCTTCGCTCGCGCCGACGCCAGTCGGACCGTATCGGCCAGCCGGCTTCCGGCACCGCTTCCCTGCACCGGCGCCGGATAGAGTATGACTTCGAGCCGCGGCGCACGTCGCCGCAGGGCCGCGAGGACGTCGTGCCATGCGGCCGCCGCCGGTGAGGTCACGACGCCGATGCGGCGCGGATAGTGCGGGAGGGCGCGCTTTGCGGCCGGCGCGAACAGTCCTTCGGCTGCGAGCCTGTCCTTGAGCCGGACGAAGGCCTCGAACAGGTTGCCGACGCCTGCCTGGCGCAACGCTTCGACCCCGAGCTGGAAATCGCCGCGCGCCTCATACAGCGTGACGAGCGCCCGCGCCTCCACCCGCATGCCATTTTCGGGCCGAAACGGCAGCAACTGGGCGCGATTGCGCCACATCGTGCAGCGCACCTGCGCCTGCGCGTCCTTGAGCGTGAAATACAAATGGCCCGACGGGGCGCGGGTCAGGTTCGAGATTTCGCCGCCGACCCACAGCAGGGGAAAGCGCGTTTCGAGCGCTTCGCGGGCGAGGCGGTTGAGTTCGCTGACGCCGAAAATCCGGTCGGAGAGACGGAAGGAGCCAGGGCCGTCGGAACCTGGCGGGAGCATTGTTTGCATGCGCGGATTGTAGCGGAATCCACAAGCCATCCTGGTTGTCAAGGGCGCACTTCAAAACCCTTTCCATTCAAGCGCGTATTTTTAATTCTTTGTTTTTAAAAGAGTATTGTGTTGCACAATTTTTCAGCGAAGTGTCGAAGGGCTTGAGCCGACAGCGATTTCCGCCGCTGCCAGACAAAAATCCACACAGTTATCCACAGGTTTTGTGGATTCTTGCGTTTGTTCCTGCTGCGTCGAGGACTGCGTGGAATACGAACTTGCCCTGCGTCCCGCCGAACGCTAGAGTTCCGCCTTTTCCTCCGGGAGCTCCCTCGCGTGTTCGCCCTCATTCAGGCTACGGGCTGGCCGATTTGGCCCCTGCTGCTGGCCTCGGTGATCGCCGTCGCATTGATCATCGAACGTTCGGTAAGCCTGCGTCGCGCGAAGATCGTGCCGCCGGGTTTGCTCGAAAAAGTGCTCGCCGATCTGCGCCACAAGGGCGTTTCGCCGGAAATGATCAACCGGGTGTCGGCGCATTCCGCTCTTGGCCAGGTGCTCGGCGCCGGCCTGCGGAACGTCAACAGTTCCCGGGAGGTGATGAAGGAAGCGATCGAGGAGACGGGCCGCGCCGTCGCGCACGAGCTCGAGCGCTTCCTGACGACGCTCGGCACGATCGCCTCGATCAGCCCGCTGATGGGGCTGTTCGGCACGATCGTCGGCATGATCGACATCTTCGCGTCGCAAAGCGCCAGCGGCACGAATCCGCAACAACTCGCGCAGGGTATTTCGATCGCGCTGAATACCACCGGAATGGGACTGGTCATCGCGATTCCGGCGACAATTTTCTGGCGTCACTACCGGGCACTGATCGACGGCTTCGTCATCGAGATGGAGCAGCAGGCGATCAAGCTCGTCGAAGTCGTCCACGGCGACCGCCGCAGCTGAGATAGTGATGAACTTTCAGCGCGGCCGGCGCCAGGAAGAGCCGGAAATCAACCTCATCCCGTTGATCGACGTGATGTTGGTCTTGATCATCTTCCTCGTGCTGACGACGACGTTCTCGAAGGTTTCCGGCCTCGAGATCAACCTGCCGACCGGCGAGTCGGCGCCGTCGGATAGCGCGCCGAACGAAATCGTCGTCGCGGTGAGTGCCGCCGGGGACATTCTGGTTAACCGCCAGCCGGTCGGCGGACAGGACGTCGCGGCGATCGCGGAAGCGCTGGGCCGCGCGACGCCCGCAGGGGCCGAGCCGGTCGTCGTCATCAATGCGGACGCGAAGGCCGAGCACCAGAACGTCATCAACGCGATACAGGCTGCGCAGCGGGTAGGGCTGCTCCGCGTCACGTTCGCGGTCCAGGCCCTGCCGCAGTGACTGACGCCGCGCCGCGGGGGTCACTCCGCGAACCGCACTGAACGATGCCGCGCAAAGCGCCGGCGTTCTGGCAGTCGCGGTCGCTCATCGCCCTCGCGCTGCTGCCGCTGTCCGGGCTCTTCGCCCTGCTGTCGGGCCTGCGCCGGCTGCTGTTCCGCGCAGGCGTGCTGAAGGCAGTCCGGGTTCCCGTTCCCGTCGTCGTCGTCGGCAACATCGCGGTCGGCGGTAGCGGCAAGACGCCCGTCGTCGAATGGCTCGTCCGCATTCTCCGCGAAGCGGGCTTCCGGCCGGGAATCATCAGTCGCGGTTATGGCGGCAGCGTTGAAGGCGTCGCAGTCGTGCCCGAAAACGGCGATCCGGCGTCATTCGGGGACGAGCCGGTGCTGCTCGCGCGGCTCGCGCGCTGCCCGGTCGCGGTCGGGGCCGACCGGCCGGAAGCGGCGCGCGCCCTGCTGCGCGCCCATCCCCAATGCGACGTCATCGTCTCCGACGACGGCTTGCAGCACTACCCGCTTAAACGCGACCTCGAAGTCGCGGTCGTCGATGAGCGGATGCTCGGCAATGGCTGGCTCCTCCCGGCCGGGCCGCTGCGCGAGCCGGTCGGGCGGCTCGACTCGGTCGATCTGATTCTCGCCCACGGGGCGCTGTCGGACCTCCTTGTCCGGCGCCTGCAGCGGCAGGTAGTGTTTGCGATGGGGCTCGAAGGCACTGAATTCGTTTCTCTTCGCGACCCGCGCGAGCGCCGCAGTGCCGAGGCGTTTCGCGGACGACGGGTGCACGCGGTTGCCGGCATCGGCCGGCCCGAGCGCTTTTTCGCGCAGCTGGCGGCGATGGGACTCGATGTCGTCGGCCATCCGTTCCCCGACCATCACCGCTTCGCGCCGGCCGATCTCGACTTCGCGCCCGGCGAAGCCAAAATTCTCACCAGCAAGGATGCGGTAAAATGCGCGTCCTTCGCCCCCGCGGACACTTGGGAATTCCCGGTGACGGCACGGATTGCCGCGGGCGCCGCCGAACGAATCCTGGAGAAACTGACGCATGGACGCCAGACTGCTTGAAATCCTCGTATGCCCGATCTGCAAGGGCCCTCTCGATTTCGTCAGGGACAAGCAGGAACTCGTCTGCAAGGCCGATCGGGTGGCGTTTCCGATCCGGGACGGAATTCCGGTGATGCTCGAGGAAGAAGCGCGGCAAATGGGCGCCGAAGAGGTCGACGCGCTGCGTCGCTGACGATGCCCGCGTTCCACGTCGTCATTCCGGCCAGGTTCGCATCGACCCGTCTCCCGGGTAAACCGCTCGCCGACATCGGCGGAAAGCCGATGATCGTGAGGGTGCTCGAACGTGTCCGCAGGACGGGCGCTGCGTCGGTATGGGTCGCGACTGACAACGAGGCCGTCCGCGACGCCGTCGTCGCGGCCGGCGGCGACGCGCTGGTGACGCGTGCGGACCATCCGAGCGGCACCGATCGCCTGGCCGAGGTCGTCGATGTGCTCGGCTGGGATGCGGACGACATCGTCGTCAACGTGCAGGGCGACGAACCGCTGATCGACCCGGCGCTGATCGCCGCGGTCGCCGAGGCGCTCGCCGATGACCCGGCCGCCGCGATCGCCACCGCAGCCCACCCGCTGCAGGAGGCGGCCGAGTTCTTCAATCCGAACGTCGTGAAAGTCGTCTGCGACGCGCGCGAGCGGGCGCTGTATTTCTCCCGCGCGCCGATGCCGTGGGCGCGCGACGCGTTCGCGACCGCGGGCGACCCGCTTCCGGCCGGGCTTCCGGCGCTGCGCCATGTCGGGATCTACGCGTACCGCGCCGCGTTCCTGCGCCGGTACGCGAGCCTCGCGATCTCGCCGCTCGAACAGTGGGAAGCGCTCGAACAGCTGCGCGCGCTCTGGCACGGGTACCCGATCCGCGTGCTGCGGATCGCCGCCGCGCCGGCCGCCGGAGTCGATACGCCGGAGGATCTGGAGCGGGTGAGGGCCGTGTTTGACCGGCTGGAGGGAGTCGAGTAAGTTTCGAAGTCTTTTTTTTTGCATAACGACGCGGCGCGGTACGGCCGCATGACAGGGAGGGAGCATGCGTTTGATTCTGTTGGGACCCCCGGGAGCGGGCAAGGGCACACAGGCGAACTTCATCAAGGAGAGGTTCGACATTCCGCAGATTTCCACCGGCGACATGCTGCGTGCCGCCGTCAAGGCGGGAACGCCGCTCGGGATCGAAGCCAAGAAGGTCATGGACGCCGGCGGGCTCGTGTCCGATGACATTATCATCGGGCTGGTGAAGGATCGTCTCAAGGAAGACGACTGCAAGGCCGGTTATATGTTCGACGGCTTCCCGCGGACGATTCCGCAAGCCGACGCGATGAAGGATGCTGGCGTGCCGATCGACTTCGTGCTCGAAATCGACGTCCCGGACAGCGAGATCGTCGAACGCATGAGCGGCCGCCGCGCGCATCTGGCGTCCGGCCGTACCTACCACGTCAAATACAACCCGCCGAAGGTCGCGGGCAAGGACGACGTGACCGGCGAGGATCTGATCCAGCGTGACGACGACCGCGAGGAAACCGTCAAGAAGCGTCTCGAGGTCTATCATTCCCAGACCAAGCCGCTCGTCGCGTACTACACGAAGTGGGCCGATTCCGGTGCGCCCGGAGCGCCGAAAGTTCGCAAGATCGCGGGCCTCGGCGCCGTCGACGAGATCACCGCGCGCGCATTCGAAGCGCTGAAGTAAGTATCATTTTTCGCGCTGAACGCGGCGAGCGGCGGACGCCCCTTCGCCGCGTTTCCGTTAACGAGCCGATGAAGAAAGCGAATCTCCTTTACGCACAGTCCGGCGGCGTCACCGCCGTCATCAACGCGACCGCGGCGAGCGTCATCTACGCCGCCCGCGGACGGCCCGACGCGGTCGGCAATATCCTTGCCGCCCGGCACGGCATTCTCGGCATTCTCGGCGAAGACCTGGTCGACACCTCGCCGCTCTCGGCGGCGGACCTCGAGAGGCTTTCGCATACGCCCGGCGGCACGTTTGGCTCGTGCCGCTTCGATGTCGACGCCCCCGACGCGAATCCGGCGCAGTACGACCGGCTGTTCGACGTCTTCGCGGCGCACGGGATAGGCTATTTCCTCTACAACGGCGGCAACGGGTCGATGGACACGGTCGCGAAAGTCTCGCTTGCGGCGCGACAGCGGGGTTATCCGCTCGTCTGCATCGGCGTGCCGAAGACGGTCGACAACGACTTGGAAGGGACGGACTGCTCGCCGGGCTTCGGTTCAGCGGCGAAATACGCGGCGACGGCGATGCTCGAAGCGGGACTCGACCTCATGTCGATGGCGAGTCGCGTCGGGCGCGCATTCGTGCTCGAAGTCATGGGGCGCAACGCCGGCTGGATCGCGGCCGCTACCGCGCTGGCATCCCGCGGCGGCGACGAGCCGCCGCACATCATCCTGATGCCCGAAGTGCCGTTCGACGAGGAGCCCTTCCTTGCTGCGGTCGAGGCGACCGTCGCGCGGCTCGGCTATTGTGCGATCACCGTGTCCGAGGGCATTCGCCGTTCGAACGGAACGCTGCTGATGGAGCAGAGCAAGGACGCGAAAGGCCACATCCAACTCGGCGGCGCCGGCCAGTGCATCGCGCGCATGATTTATCGTCGGTTAGGCTACAAGCATCACTGGGCGATTCCCGATTATCTCCAGCGGGCCGCCGGTCATCTCGTCTCGGGGACCGACCACGCGCAGGCGCGGGCGGTCGGCCATGCGGCGGTCGACTATGCCGTTTCCGGGCGGGATCGCGTGATGCCCGCGATTCGCCGCGTCGCCGATGCCCCCTACCGCTGGGAAGTCGAACCCGTCGACGTGGCGGCGATCGCGAACCTCGAACGCCGGGTTCCCGCGTCCTTCATCCGCGCGGACGGTCTGCACGTCACCGATGCGGCGCGCCGGTACCTCCGCCCCCTGATCGAAGGCGAGTTGTCTCCGCCATTCTCGGACGGGTTGCCCGACTATCCGCGCTTCGTCCTTCCGGTTGTGGCGCCGGTGCTCCCGCCTTACCGGCCCTGACCCTACGTCCAGTCCGGACCGGCTGATGGCTAATCGGCGGCGGCAGGGTTCAGCGTGTAGGTTCCGGTGAGTTTCGCTTCGGCGAGGATATGGCCGGCGATCGCGTTGCGCAGCTCCGTGCCGCCAAATCGGCCCTCCGGTACGCAGCCGTCGATGTCGAGCGCGTAGAGCGTGAATACGTAGCGGTGCACCAGCTCGTCGTTCCATGGCGGGCACGGTCCGTCGTAACCGTGATAGTCGCCGCGCATCGCGTCGTCGCCTGCGAACCACGCGGTATAGTCGTTGATTCCATGCTTTCCGTACGGCGCATCGGGTCCCGGTTTTCCGCCCGGGGTCACTTCGTTCGAAAAGCTTCCGGCCGGAATTTCGCGCAGATCAGCCGGCAGATCTGCCAGTACCCAGTGGAAGAAATCGACGCGGGCAAGCGTGGCGGGGACGACTTTCCCCTCCTGATTTACGTCGTCGCCCTTGCTCGGCACGTCCGGATCATGACAGATCAACGCGAACGAGCGCGTCCCCGCCGGCGCGCTGGGCCACTCGAGCTGCGGGTTGAGGTTGTTGCCGAGGCGGACGTGGCCGTCAACTGCGGGAACGCAGAATGCGAACTCGCGAGGAATGCGCTCGCCGTCGGCGAAGCTCTGGCTGGTGAGTTTCATGCCGCTGGACTCCTTTGGGTTCATCGGGCCGGAACGCGGAAACGGCTTCGATCCATTGTAGTGCGCGATTCGGGCCGCGGACCGCACCGCTTGCGGGCGCTCACGCTGCACCGCGCCGCCTGAAGTCGCGGAGCCGGAAACCGAGCGCGAACAGCGTTGCAAGATAAGCGGCGCCGCCGGCGCTCACGAGCACCGCAAGCCGCAGCATGCGAGCCACACCGCCCTGTACCAGCCACGAAGCCTCTTCGCCGGCACCGAACCACAACACGGCGCCAAGTGCGACCAGCGCGGCGGCCATGCGCAGCGAGAATCGACCCCATCCCGGTTGCGGCTGATAGACGTCGCGGCGGCGCAGGCCGCGAAACAGCAGTCCGGCATTGAGCAGGGACGCGAGTCCGATGGACAACGCGAGTCCGGCATGCTTCAGCGGCACGATGAATGCGAGATTCATCAGTTGCGTCGCGACGAGCGTCAGGATCGCGATCTTCACCGGCGTGCGGATGTCCTGGCGTGCGTAGAAACCGGGCGCGAGGATCTTGACGAGAATCAGCCCGGTCAGTCCGACGCTGTAGGCGATCAGCGCGAGCCGCGTTTGCATCACGTCTGCCGCAGTGAACGCCCCGTGCTGGAACAGCGTCGAAATCAGCGGCACCGCGAGCAGCGCGAGCGCGAGCGCGGCGGGAAGTGTCAGCAGCAGCGTCAGTCGCAGGCCCCAGTCGAGCAACGACGAGAACGCCTGCGGCTGTTCATCCGCGTGGAGCTTCGACAGGCTAGGCAGCAGGATCGTGCCGAGCGCGGCGCCGAGCAGCCCCGCCGGAAACTCCATCAGCCGGTCCGCGTAGTACAGCCACGACACGCTGCCGCTTTCGAGGAAGGACGCAAAGATCGTGTTGATCAGCAGCGAGATCTGGCTGACCGACACGCCGAGGATCGCCGGAGCCATCAGCTTCGCGGTGCGCCGCACGCCGGGGTCGGACAGGTTCAGGTCGAATCGCGGCAGCAAGCCGATGCGCGACAGCGGACGCAGCTGCAGCGCCAACTGCAGCACGCCGCCGATGAACACAGCCCACGCGAGCGCAAGCACCGGCGGATCGAAATACGGCGCGGCGAACAACGCCATCGCGATGAACGAGAGGTTCAGTAGTACCGGCGTGAAGGCGGGAATCGCGAAACGGCTCCAGGTGTTCAGCACGCCCCCGGCGAGCGCGACCAGCGACATGAACAGGATGTACGGGAAGGTGATGCGGGTAAGTTCGACCGTCAGCGCGAACTTGTCGGGCTCCGCCGCGAAGCCCGGCGCCGAGATCGCGATGATGAGCGGCGCGGCGAGGATCCCGAGGGCCGCGACGGCCGTGACGGTGAGCCCGAGCGCGGTGGCGACGCGATTCACGAGCCGGTGCGTTTCCTCCGGTCCCTGCCGGTTCTTGTATTCGGCGAGGATCGGCACGAAGGCCTGCGAGAATGCGCCCTCGGCGAACATCCGCCGCAGCAGGTTCGGCAAGCGGAATGCGACGAAGAACGCGTCGGTCGCAATGCCGGCACCGAACGCACGGGCGATCACGAAGTCGCGGACAAAGCCGAGAATGCGCGACAGCAGCGTCATGCCGCTCACGGTCGCGAGCGCACGCAACAGATTCATGCGGAATTCCGGGAAAAGCCGAGATGATAGCGGCAGCCGCAACGCCGCAGGCGTTCGATTGAAACGACGATGTATTTCCCCGGGCAACGAGGTCGGCAGCGCCGCAGGCTTGCGCGGCAGCTCGTTGGGCGGTAAACTCGCGCGCTTTCACGAACCAACCAACGGAAGAACACATTTATGGCCAATTCGGCACAAGCCCGCAAGCGCGCCCGTCAGGCGGTCGTGGCCCGCGCTCACAATGGCAGCCTGCGTTCGCGTCTGCGTACCGCGATCAAGGCTGTGCAAAAGGCCGTCGTGGGTGGCGACAAGGCCGCTGCGCAAGCCGTGTTCCGCACCTCGACGAGCACGATCGACAGCATCGCCGACAAGAAGATCATCCACAAGAACAAGGCCGCGCGTCACAAGAGCCGTCTGTCGGCCGCGATCAAGGCGATGGCTGCCTGATCTGCGCATCCCCGGCTGCAAAATAGAAACGGCGACTTCGGGTCGCCGTTTTTGCGTCAGCGTGCGGCTGGAGCGGGCTATGGCGCAGGCCGTAGTCACACGCCCTCGATCGGCTCCATCTGCAGGTCGTTGTCGTTCGCGAAGTTGATCAGGAATTTGTACGCGAGGGGTTCGACCGCGTAGAGGCGGGCGTCGACCAGAACCGTTTTGTCTCCTTTGAGAGTGCAGCCGGGGCGCACGTAAGGCGAGTACGTCATGCGATTGTCGGCGCCGAACGCCGACATGATGCCGCACAAGCGGTCGGCCCAGTCGCTAGGGCGGAATTTCTTTCCTTCTTTGGTGACCCCGATGATGACGAAGCTGTTGTTTGCTTGATTCATATGTCACGCCATGGCGGCTGGGGGGAGTCGGCGCTCCGGCTTTCGCCGATTCTGCGGCGCCTCGAAAACGGGGCGGATTCTATCAGAAAGAAGGCCGCGACTGAGTCGCCGGCGCGATCGAAAGGCACCTGTCGACGGTGCTCGGAGGCCGCGTGCGAACGCTCCCCGGGCGGTCCGCAAACTATACAATCCGGAGCCTTTCGCTTAACATCGCCGCTTCGACTTCACACGGCGGCGCCCTGCCGCCGTGTGCATTTCTGGTTATCCTGATCGGGGTCATCCATGTCGCATCTCATGAACACTTACGCCAGATTGCCTGTCGCGTTCACGCATGGCGAGGGCGTCTGGCTCTTTGATGAGACGGGAAAACGTTATCTCGACGCGCTCTCGGGCATCGCCGTGTCGACCCTCGGCCATAATCATCCGCGTCTCGTCCGCACGATCGCCGCCCAGGCTGGACGCGTCCTGCATACATCGAACCTCTATCGCATCCCGCTTCAGGAAGAACTCTCCGATCGTCTCGCCGCTCTGTCAGGCATGGACGAAGTGTTTTTCTGCAACTCCGGCTGCGAGGCCAACGAAGCGGCAATCAAGCTCGCACGGTTCTACGGTCACAAGAAGGGCATCGAGCAGCCGACGATCATCGTTATGGAAAACGCGTTCCACGGCCGCACGCTGGCGACGCTGTCCGCGACGGGGAACCGCAAAACCCAAGCCGGCTTTGAGCCGCTGGTATCCGGCTTCGTGCGCGTGCCATACAAGGACATCGGCGCGATCCGCACCGTCGGCGAGCACAATCACAACGTCGTCGCCGTGATGCTGGAGATGGTGCAAGGCGAAGGCGGCATCAATATCGCCGACGAGGCGTTCCAGCGCGAACTGCGGCAGGTGTGCGACGAACGCGGCTGGATGATGATCTGCGACGAAGTGCAGTGCGGCATGGGGCGCACCGGCAAGTGGTTCGGCTGGCAGCATGCCGGGGTCAAGCCGGACATGATGACGCTGGCGAAGGGGCTCGGCTCGGGCGTCCCGATCGGCGCCTGCGTCACGACCGGTCTCGCGGCCGGCTTGTTCGGTCCCGGTAACCACGGTTCGACTTTCGGCGGCAACCCCCTTGCGTGCGCCGCCGGACTCGAAACGCTCGCGACGATCGAGGACGACGGCCTGATGGCGAACGCCGTCCGCGTCGGCGAAGCGATGCGGGCCGGCATGCACGAAGCGCTCGCCGGCGTTTCGGGCGTCGTCGACATCCGCGGACAGGGCCTGATGATCGGCATCGAGCTCGACCGGCCATGCGGCGGACTCGTCTCGCAGGCGCTCGAGGCCGGCCTGCTGATCAACGTCACCGCGGAGCGCGTGATCCGCCTGTTGCCTGCGCTCGTCTTCACCGAGCAGGACGCGCAGACGCTCGTCGAGCGGCTCGCGCCGCTCGTGCGGCAGCATCTCGAACAATGAGGGCGGCCCGATGAAGCAACCGCGCCACTACCTGCAATTCAAGGATTTCACCCGGGAAGACTACGAACAGGTCTTCGCCCGGACGCGCTGGATCAAGGACAAGTTCAAGCGCTATGAACCCTATCACCCGCTATTCGACCGCTCGCTCGTGATGATCTTCGAGAAGGCCAGCACGCGCACCCGCTTGTCGTTCGAGGCAGGGATGCAGCAGCTCGGCGGGTCGGCGATCTACCTGAATACGCGCGATTCGCAGCTCGGTCGCGGGGAACCCGTCGAGGATGCGGCGCAGGTGATCTCGCGCATGAGCGACCTCGTGATGATCCGCACCTTCGAGCAGGACATCATCGAACGCTTCGCCGCGCATTCGCGCGTGCCGGTCATAAACGGGCTGACGAACGAATATCACCCCTGCCAGATCCTCGCGGACATCTACACGTTCATCGAGCATCGCGGCTCGATCCGGGGCAAGACCGTCGCGTGGGTCGGCGACTCGAACAACATGTGCAACACCTGGCTGCAGGCCGCCGAGTTGCTCGACTTCAACGTCCACGTGTCGACGCCGCCGGGCTACGAGGTCGAACCCGAGCGCGCCGGGCTGTACGGCACCGGGCACTTCGAGCAGTTCGAGGACCCGATGCAGGCGTGCAAGGGTGCGGATCTCGTCACGACCGACGTCTGGACCTCGATGGGCTTCGAGGCCGAGAACGACGAGCGGATGAAGGATTTCGCGGACTGGTGTGTCGATGCCGAGATGATGGGCAATGCGCGCGCCGATGCCGTGTTCATGCACTGCCTGCCCGCCCACCGGGGCGAGGAAGTCACGGCAGATGTCATCGACGGACCGCAATCGGTCGTCTGGGACGAGGCGGAAAATCGCCTGCATGTGCAGAAAGCACTGATGGAATACCTCGTGCTGGGCAAGGTCGAAGACTGACGCCCGCACGTTGAGAACCGGGTCGCGTTGCGGCCAGCCTGTTGAGCGGAAATCGGAAGAGCGGAAATCATGAGTGACGTGAAGAAAGCGGTGCTCGCCTATTCGGGCGGCCTGGACACCTCGGTGATCCTGAAGTGGCTGCAGGACACCTATCAGTGCGAGGTGGTGACCTTCACCGCCGACCTCGGCCAGGGCGAGGAGCTCGAGCCCGCCCGTCAGAAGGCGCTGAAGTTCGGCATCAAACCCGAGAACATCTTCATCGACGATCTGCGCGAGGAGTTCGTCCGCGACTTCGTGTTCCCGATGTTCCGCTGCAATACCGTCTACGAAGGCGAATACCTGCTCGGCACCTCGATCGCCCGCCCGCTGATCGCGAAGCGCCAGATCGAGATCGCCCAGGCCGCCGGCGCCGACGCCGTCTCGCACGGCGCGACCGGCAAGGGCAACGACCAGGTCCGTTTCGAACTCGGCTATTACGCGCTGATGCCCGGCGTGAAAGTCATCGCGCCGTGGCGCGAATGGGATCTGCTGTCGCGGGAAAAGCTCCTCGCGTACGCCGAGCGCGCCGGCATCCCGATCGAGATGAAGCACAAGCAAGGCGGCTCGCCATACTCGATGGATGCGAACCTGCTGCACATTTCGTTCGAAGGTCGCCATCTCGAGAATCCGGCCGCCGAGGCCGAGGAAGACATGTGGCGCTGGACGGTGTCGCCGGAATCCGCGCCCGACGCGGCCGAGTACGTCGATCTCGAGTTCGAGCGCGGCGACCTCGTCGCGATCAACGGCACGCGGATGAAGGCGCACGAACTGCTCGCGAAGCTCAACGAGCTCGGCGGCAAGCACGGCATCGGCCGGCTCGATCTCGTCGAGAACCGCTATGTCGGCATGAAGAGCCGCGGCTGCTACGAGACCCCGGGAGGCACGATCCTGCTGCGCGCGCACCGCGCGATCGAATCCGTCACGCTCGACCGCGAAGTCGCCCACCTCAAGGACGACCTGATGCCGCGTTACGCCAGTCTGATCTACAACGGCTACTGGTGGAGCCCCGAGCGCCACGCGCTGCAGGCGCTGATCGACCACACGCAGCAGACCGTCAACGGGTGGGTGCGCGTGAAGCTGTACAAGGGCAACGTCATCGTCACCGGCCGCGATTCGAAGACCGACTCGCTGTTCGATCCGACCATTGCGACGTTCGAGGACGACCAGGGCGCGTACAACCAGAAGGACGCGCACGGCTTCATCCGCCTCAATGCGCTGCGCATGCGCATCGCCGCGAACGCGAAGACCAAGCGCGGCTAAGGAGACCGATCGATGGACGGCGACCCGATCATCTTCGGGCTGACGATCGCGGAGTTCGAGGATTACTCGCTCAAGATCCTCCTGACTGCGCTGATCCTCTACATGCTGTTCATCATCGGCAACCTCGCAAAGGAATCGAAAGCCGGCCGGTACGGCACCGTGTGGTTGTTCATCGCGCTCGGGCTCGGGTTCGTCGGCTTCATCTCCAAGAGCTTCATTCAGAAATTTCTGGGCATCGAATAAGGATTACCCAAGCATGAGCTTGACCGACAAGTACGACGGCGTCTCCGTCACGACCAAGGCCAATGTCTATTTCGACGGCAAGTGCGTGAGCCACGGCATCGTGCTCGCCGACGGCACGAAGAAGTCGGTCGGCGTGATCCTGCCGTCGACCTTGACGTTCAACACCGGCGTCGCCGAAATCATGGAAGGGGTCGCCGGCAGCTGCCGGGTCCGCCTGAAAGGCGAGAACGAGTGGAAGATCTACGGCGCCGGCCAATCGTTCAACGTACCGGGCAACTCCAGTTTCGACATCGAAGTCGACGGCGAGCCCTACCACTACATCTGCCATTTCGGGTGAGGGAAAGCGGCCATGCCATCTTTCGACATCATGTCCGAAGTCGACATGCCATCACTGAAGAATGCGGTGGACGTGGCGAACCGAAAGATCACCGGCCGCTACGACTTCAAAGGCACCGACGCCCGCGTTGAGCAGAGCGAGAAATTGCTCACTCTCTTCGGCGACAGCGACTTTCAGCTCGACCAGATGCGGCAAATCCTGCTGCCAGAAATGACCGCCAAGAAGATCGACGTCCGCTGCCTCGAACACGGCGATCCGCAAAAGATCGGCGGTAACAAGCTCAAACAGGAACTGAAGGTCCGCGTCGGCGTCGAGCAGGACGTTTCCAAGAAAATCGTCAAGCTGCTGAAAGACAGCAAGCTGAAGGTCCAGGCGTCGATCCAGGGCGACGCTGTGCGCGTGAGCGGGGCGAAGCGCGACGTGTTGCAGGACGCGATCGCGTTGGTGAAGAAGGAAATCACGGATTTTCCGTTGCAGTTCGGGAATTTCAGGGACTAGGGTTCGAAGGGCCGGCGCAATCGCGTCGCCAGTTTCCCCACGGAAGGGCGCTGCTCTGGATCGAGCAGCGCCCTTTTTGTTTTCTGGACGCGCGACGCGGGCCTGCATTGAGCAAGCCGGCGAGCGTGTCGAAATTCGCATTGAAATATGCTTTTGGAGTATTCAGACAATGCAAATAGAATTGCCGCTCCGGGTCGAATGCAGCGGGGAGGGACAATGGGACGTACGGGGTCCGAAGCCAAAAACAGAAGCGCATTGCCGCGCGTCAACGCGGGGAGCGTTCGTGCGAGTACCTCCGCGGGTTTCAGTCTCGTTGAGCTTCTCGTCGTTATCGCGATTCTCGCGCTTCTCGTGTCTCGTGCGGCGCCTTCGTTCTCTGGTCTCGTTTCCGAAAACCGGGTTGTCGATGCGTCGAACGATTTCCTCGGCACAATCTTGCTGACGCGGTCCGAGGCACTCAAGCGCCGGCGGCGCGTGACTATGTGCGTGAGCAGGGACGCGTCGAGCTGCGGCGGGGGAGGGGGCTGGCACGAAGGATGGCTCGTGTTCGAAGATGCCGACGAAAACGGAAACCGGGACGTCGGAGAGGCGCTGATCGCGTCGGCGCCGGCGCGGCCAGCTACGATCAGTGTTACTGGGAACGCGCCCGTGTCCGAATACGTGTCGTACGTCGCGACCGGCCGCTCGCAGCTCCTCAGCGGCGGTCTTCAAATGGGCACGATCACGATCTGCGAGGCGCCATTCGGCCGCCAGCTGATCATCAACTACGCCGGCCGCCCCCGGGTACGTCGGACGGCGTGTTGAGGCAGGGATGGAGGACGCCCGGAGGGAGTCAATTCCGTCCTTTCCCCCCGCATGCCGACGACGCTAGTCGATCGTCTTGTACCGATACACCTTCATTCGGTGGTTCTTGATTGGAATCGGCGGAAGCTGGCCCTCCAGCGGTGAGCCGCCAAGCGAGTTTTCGTCGCCGGAAGCGCCGCCTCCCTCGCCTCCGCTCGGCTTTCCGCCCATCATAAACGGGACGATCTCGCCGTCGACCTCGACGAGTCCGACGACCGCCGACGGAGGAAGGCCCCCTCCGGTGAACGTCGCCGATCGGGCGATCGGCGACGACGACGGCCCGTCACACGTCGCCCCGCCATGCAGGAAGCAGGCCGCGTAGCCCCGTGCTGTGCCGAGCGCGGAGCAGTTGTCGGGGTTCTTCGCCTGGAAAGTGCTGAAGTTGACGAGCCCCCCGATCGTTGCGGCGCTCGTCACGATCTGCTCCTTCGGGCCGCCGACACTCATCTGGTCGAGATCGATCACCCAGCCGCGGGGCCTTTTGTCCGGATCCGAGAAGACCGCAAGGTAGTCGACGGTCGTGTCGGTCGTGTTCATCAGGTGACAACTCGTCGAACTGAGCGCTGCGTTCCCCGGCGCGTCGCAGTCGTTGCTGTCGTCGATCGTGACGAACGGCGAAGCTGAACCGGACGTACGTGAATATTCGTCCCAGAAGCCGTAGAAGCGGTTCCGGACTTTCGCGGCGGCAGACGTGTCGAGCGGCTTCTCGCGGTTGCCAGACCCGATCAGCACGACGTTGTAATTTCCGATCGTGATGACGTCGGGCGCGTAGAGAAACTTCCGGCGGCGCTGTTCGTTGGTCCAATCGCCGATCTTCGCGACCTTCGTCACGATCCAGTCGTTCTGGTCCTGGGCGTCGGCAGCGGTCGGGTCGGTCAAGTTAATCCGCCAAAGGTTGCCAATCGTGTCGGCGGCATAGAGCACGTCGGAGTACCCGTCGACGTTTGTGTCGAGGGGCACGAGGTCGGCAACGACGTGACCGGCGGCCGCGCCGAAATCGATGAAACGTAAAAGCGCGCCTGTCGCGGCGTCGAGGACGTAGATGCCTTTGCCGGTCGTCGACGACGAGCAGTTGCGCAGCTCGGTGTCCTCGCATTTGTCATAGCCGGCCCCGAACACTGTGTAGAGCGTGTCCTGGCCTTTGACGCGGACGACCTTCGGTGTCGACCAGGTCTGGCCGATCTTCGTTACGCCCGTCCCGCCATCGCAGTCGGTATTCGCATCCATCGGGCATCCGAAGCGCCACAGCGGCACGGGATCCGAGGTGCCCGGGTGGGTGGTCGCGTCGAACGCGTAGACCATCCGGCCGCCGCGGCGCATCGACGCGTAAAGATACTTGACGGGGCTGCCGGTCCCGTCTGCATTCTCCGGGCCGACGTAGGCACCGAGCGAGCCGTCGAAGAAATAATCCTTCGGCGACGTCGGGTCGTCGAAGAAACTTACCAGCGGAAAGTTGTTGCGGTTCCGGGCGAGGCGGGGAAAGAACTCGGGTGGAAGGAAGGCCCACAGTTCCGAGCCACTGACGGCTCCGTCTCCTTCGTCCCGGTTGCCGTCGATCGCGCGCAGCAAACCGTCATCCGCGCCGTAGAAGACGACGACGTTTTCCACGTCCGAGGTGCCGTAGTTGATCGCGAGCGGACGTGAATGGATAACCCCGCCGTGTACTGTCGGGCGCATCTTGGTCGCGGCCTTCTGGTACCGCTCGTCGTCCGCAGTCACCTCGGCAGTGTTGTATCCGTCACCGACGTTGTCGCCGCGAATCCATTGCCTGAGCGTGTCAGTTCCCACGTCGAACGACGTCAGGGCGTTGCAGTTCGCGGGGGCGGCTGCGCAAGTACGGATCACGCGCGCCGACGGCGTCATCACGCGCAGTTTCTGGCCCGCGCCGCCGCGCTCGACGATGCTTCCGTCCGGCCTGTCGTTGTGCGGAAAGTCGGTGCAACTAGCACGCGGAAAGTCGTAGTCCGGCGTCGGCGGCTCGGTCACGCTCTGCCAATAGTCGCCCGAGTCCGACGTCCAGAAGCTGCGCGCGCAGCTCTGGAGGAAGCCGGTATTCGCGTTGTCGACCGCCGGCTCACCATCCGCATCCGCGAGATACAGCGTCCGCTTGACGGTGTCTCCGATGACCGTCTTCTGCAGCTTGAACTGGTACTGTTTCAGGTTGCCGGCCCACCGCGGGCGCTGGTTCGCGTCCGGCCGGAACATGCCGATGAACACCTGGTTCAGATACGTGCCCTGCGTATTTACGCTGATTGGCAATGCCGCCGATGCGAACGCGCTATTGACGGCGGCAATTTGCGTGAACACGTTCCGAAGCGCCTTCACGAGCGCGCCGAGGTCGCCATCGACCTTGAACGCGCCGCCGACGCCCGAGCCGCCGTAAATAGCCATACTGTTCAGCAGGGCAGTCTGCTTCAGGTCCTCCGACTTGTTGAAGACGTTGATCGTGAAAGTCTTGATCGGCTGGTGACCGGAAACGGCGCTCACGTCGGTGTGTGCAAGGAACTGTGTCCATTCGTCCGCAAAGCGGATGTCGGACTTGTTTTTCGCATCGTAGAGCTGTCCGGGCGCGAGTCCGAGGTAGCTCATCACCGCGTTCGTCGCAGGGCTCGCGTTCTGATCGGTGCCGTATTCCTGATTCGGGAACTGGTTCCCGATCAGCAGGATGTAGTTCTTGCCGCACGAGTCCTCGCCGATCGGGCTCTTGTACTTGTTCTTCGCACTCGTCTCGAACGCCGCCGGGTCTTCGAGATCAAGCGGCTTCGAGTATCGCAACGGACCGAAGCCTCGTTCCCCCGCGGGCGAGCTCATCGCGGTTGCCGCGGCATCGTTCGTCTTCGCGTAGCCGCCGAAATATTTGAACGCCTCGAACAGCGCCGTTCCGTAGTCGGTCGATGACGGACCTTTGAATTCGTTCGCGGTGATCTTGCTGTCGATTTCGGTCAGGTCTGCGAGCAGATCGGTGCACCCGCTCAACGTCGGCGCGAGCGGTTGGATGCGCCTACGGATGTAGCCGGAGACTGCGCTGTTGCTATCGAGGGTCCCGGCCGTGTTGTAGAGCATCAGGCCGACATTGATGTTGAACGGCGCGCTCGTTCCACATGCGAGCTCTTCGAGTACGGCCTTGAGCGCGCGTATTTCGACCTGCCCCTGGACGAGGCTGCTTTCGGATCCGAAGACCTTTTCGGCGTAGGACAGGCACGTCGGATCGCCGCCGCACTTCGTGATGACGCTCGCCTTGCTCCAGGCTTGATTCGCCGCGGACCAGTTGGCCGAGTTATCGATGAACAGGAGCACGTTTGGGGCCGATGCCGCGGTGGACTGCGTATAGATGTCGATGTCCTCGGCGCTTGCCTTGAGCGGGAGAACGGCTGCGGCGCAAACCAATGCGAGTGCGAGTTTTTTCCAGGGCTTCATCGCTTCGATCCAAAAGTCCGACGAGGGGATCATTTGCATTGGTCCTCGGCTTCCGCGTGGCTGATCCGCATTTCCACACCCTGTACGACGCGTGTGCGGGCGCCGGTATCGGGTAGTTCGACGTCCGCGGTCATTTCCCACAGCGACGTCGCGCACAGGGAGTTCTCGTTCAGGGATGACGTGACGATCGTGATTGCTGAGCCCGAAGAGCCGCCGAAGCAGGCGAGGTTCTCGAGCGGCACGCTGTTCGTCGCATCGACGAGTTCGGATTTCTTCAGATAGCGGTAGCGCTTGCAGTCGGGCGGCGGAATTTTCACCGTGTAGCTCGTCGCGTCGCGCGCAGTAGCTCCGGCGAAAGCGGGCAGCTGTGCGCTGCGGTCAACGTTGCGGCTCGTAAAATCGTTCGCGTTCAGGGCGAGGTCGAGGTGGTAGTTCGCCGCGTCCTCGGCCTCCTTCTGGTATTGCTCGTTTCCGACCGCGAGAAGGTTGACGTTCGCCAGCCGCATCGCCGATACGGACAGAAGCGTTATCAGGATCAGCATGATCAGCCCGACGAACAGCACTGCGCCGGTCTGCCTTGTGTAAGCGTCGCGAAGGATCATTTTGTTCGCCGCCCTGTCGGGTGGGTCAGCTCGATATAGGTGTTAAAGACATGCCGCTTGAATCGCTTGACGGAATCCTCAGGCACAAACGGGTCCTTTCCGCCTAATTGGTAGGTCTTTTCGTCGACATACCCGGGCGACGACTCGATCGCCCGCGCGATCAGCCACACCCGCACGCCCACGACGTCTGACCATTTCACCGCGGGTGCCGTCGCGAATTCGTCCGGCTCCCTGAATTCGTCCGGTGTCGCGTCGCCGTTCGTGTCGAGCGCGTATTCGAAATGCAGGTGCTCGATGCCCTCGACAAGCGCGACGGGTGCCGAGAGCGTCTGGTTCGCCCCAAAGTCCGCGCGTTTGAGCGTCGGGATGCCGTCGCCCGCGACGTTGTTCGAATCGATAAAGAAGATCCTGCGGATGTACCGCCGGATTGGCGCAATCGCGGCGGCGCAGTCGATCTGCCGGAGGCTGAATGCTCCGGTTGCGGGAGTCGCCAGCCGAAACTGCGCAACTGGGCTCGGTGGGGGAGCCGGTGTTCCCGCGTAGTCCTCGCCACAGAGCGATACCTGAAAATAGGCGACGTTGGCGGCGAGGCCCGGCGCAGGTGTTTCTGCGGTCGCAGCCCGCTGCACGAACACCGTCCCGGTGTCGGGCTTCGCCGAGCCGATGCACGGGAACTTTCCGTCGTTCATTCCCTCGACCACAACGTCGAGCGATGCGCTCCACTCGGCAAGGTCGGTCGAGCAAGGGCTCGCCGTGACCGCCCCCCCCGCGGGCGGACTCGAGAGCGCGTCGAAATATCCGGCGAGCGAGATCTCGTCGCGCAGCATCTGGATGGCATATCGTCCGTTTTCGAGTTGCTGGGCCGACTTGTCGAGCTCCCGCCGCGACTGGCTGTTGTTCAGAAAGATCGTCGTCATCGCGCCGATAACAAGCAGCCCGAGCGTCATGGAGATCATCAGCTCGACGAGCGACACGCCACGCTGGTGTGCGGCAAAGTGGGGGAGCGACTGAGACGCTTGTTTTCGTGTGGGCATGGCCATCAGTCGGCGGTGAGCTTCGGTATCAGGACACGCGTGACGACCGCGCGGCGCAGTCCGTCGCCATACGCGACGGCGTCGGCACAGCGGTCCCCCGGCGTGTTTTCGGGCGGCGACGCGGTGGGTGTCAGCCCCTGCCAGACGCCGACGACGAAATATTCGGCCAGCGCGTCTTCGGTCGGCGGCGTCACCGCAATCAGGCAGCCTCGCATGTCAAGCGGCGCGCCGATGCTGCCCGCAGATGTCTTTTCAGCGACGCCCTTCAGCGCATCGCTCCATTCGCACAGCTGCAGCTGCGCTTCCGCCTTCCCGGCGCAGCCTGCGGGCTGCGCATTGCCGACACCGAACGGGGTCAGGCTCGCCGCATTGAAGTCGGCGATATATTCGCGGCCGGCGGCTACCCGGTTCGCCATGTCCTGCACGAGCATCAGCGCGACCGAGCGCTGATACGCCTCCATCTCGACGACGTTGGCCTTCGTCTGCAGACCGGCGAGCCCGAGCAGCCCGATCGCGAGAATGACGATCGAGACGAGCACTTCGAGCAGGCTGAAGCCCGACTGATTGAATTCTGACGAATCCGCGTGGCGCATTGTTAGCAACTCCCCTCCGCGAGCCGCGGCCGCCCGGTGGTGTCGAGGCGTATGCAGCGCACGGCCGAGGTGCCGGCGGCGGTGACTTCGATTTCGGTGGCGGCGCCGACGGCGAGGCGGCCCGTCGGCCCGTACTGAATCGCGGGTGCGTGGGGCTCAAATGTAAGTGCAGTCAGCGGACCTTGGGAATGAACGTCCCGCCCCCCGGCGTCGATCGACCAGCCCTCCGCGAGATTGTCAGTGACGAATTGCGTGGCGATATTCCGCTTGAGCGCCTCGCTGCGTGCGATCAGAAGCGAGTCGTAGAGCGCGGACGTGGCCACGCGTACTCGCTGGGAGGCCAGGAGTTCCTGGAATGATGGGTATCCAACCCCGGCGAGGATACCGATCACCGCGACCGTCACCATGAGTTCGACGAGCGAGAAGCCGGGCGCGCGTGCGGTGAGAGCGCCGGAGATCGCCCTCGCGGCCATCAGCGTGCCCCCCAGCAGTCGGCGGCGCTATCGGTCCCGGATATGGTCTTGGTTCCTGTTTGATCAAGCTTGAGCGTCCCGCATTTGGCATCGCCGGTCGCCTGACTCCCCTTCGGCACCGCCTGGGCAGTGAAGGTTGTGGCGGTCGGCGTCGCGGCGAAGCTGATCGTGTAGTGCTTGCCCACTTCCGCGGGGGTACTTATCCCTAGATCGCCGGCAGTGCCGAAAGTCCGTGCGTCGAGCCGGTATTGATGTTGGCGGCTCGCGACCTCGACGAGGTAGGCCGCGGCGACGCTGCGGTTGTTGCGCACGACATACGCCTGATATGACGGATAGGCGACCGAGGACAGGATTGCGATGATCGCGACTGCGATCATCAGCTCGATCAGCGTGAATCCGTGGGCGGGAACCGATGGGGAGAGCATTGTCGAGCGCACGGCCGATGTCCGGATTAAGTGGTTATGCCGATTGATTGAAGATGCGAAGCTAGGATGGAGAGTAGCGGGGTTGTAACGTGGGTGGGAACACGAATCCGATGGGCGTTTGCTTTAGGGGTACGAGTGGCGATTCGAGCGCCGGGGCGCGCGCCCCGCGTGTGGCACAATTTCGCAACCGAATAAGGAAGACAATCGAGTGCGATTTCATCGGAGCAGAACAGTCCTTCGAGCGTTGTGCGGTAGCACTTCACTCAGCTTGGCAGGTTTTGCGTTTGGCACGGAAATCGAGCTCGTCGGCGTATCCGCCGATCGCGCTGTCGTCGTCGTCAACGGAGGGGCGCCTCAGATCCTCCGGCGCGGCGGACGCACGCGGGAAGGCGTCCGGCTGATGCAGGTTGCAGGTGAGAACGCTACGATCGTCGATGTCGAGGGGCGTACGCGCATCCTCGCGCTCGGCGAAGCGCCGGTCCGAGCTGCCAATCACGCAACATCAGCCTCTGGCGCTCTCAGTCTTTTCGCGGACTCACGCGGGCACCACTTTGCCGATGGAAGCATTAACGAAGCGCCGGTGCGTTTTCTGGTGGATACCGGAGCGAGTATGGTGTCGCTGGGGGCATCTGATGCGCGCCGCGCCGGGGTGGATTTTCGTCGCGGCAACCCTGTCCTGACCCAAACCGCCAGCGGGCCCGCGCGAGTGTGGAAAGTTCGACTGGACGGCGTCCGTGTGGGGCCCATCACCCTGCATGGCGTCGACGGCCTAGTGCACGAAAACGAACTTCCATTCGTCCTGCTCGGCATGAGTTTCCTCAACCGCATGGATATGCAGCGGGACGGTGACCGGCTTGTGCTGCGCAAGCGTTATTGAGGATGAGCCAGGTGGCGAAGGAGGCGCCCTGGAGTATGGAATACGATGCGAACCGATTGCGGCAGATCTTCGTCGGGGCGCCGGCGCTCGAGCCGGTGCGCGAGGACGCCGGACACGAAGGGGAGTTCCGGCCCGCCGCAGTGCTCGTGCCGGTCGTCGCGCGGACCGACGCGCTCTCGGTCCTGCTGACCCGTCGCACCGACCACCTCCATCACCACCCCGGCCAGATCAGCTTCCCCGGAGGGCGGGTCGAAAAGGCGGATACGTCGCCGGTGATGACCGCCCTGCGCGAGACCGAAGAGGAGATCGGCCTCGATCCGGACCGGGTCGAGTTGCTGGGCGAATTGCCGGAGTACTTCACGGGGACCGGGTTCAGGATCACTCCGGTGGTTGGCCTCGTGCATCCGCCGTTCGAACTCCAACTCGATACCTTCGAAGTCGCGGAGGCCTTCGAGGTGCCGCTCGCGCACTTTCTCGATCCGGCCAACCATCAGCGACACCGCAGCGAATACAAGGGGCGCTTGCGCGAGTATTACGCGATGCCGTACGGCGACTATTTCGTCTGGGGCGCGACGGCGGGAATTCTCGTCTCCCTGTATCGTTTTCTCGGGCGCGAGGATACTCCCGCTTTACGTTGACGTTCACGTCAACTGCCGTTATCTTGCGGCCCCATACGTTCGCGTACGGATGCTATCGGGAGAGACTTGACGATGAAGATCGAAAACAGCGTTTTTGTGGTGACGGGTGCCGGATCGGGCCTGGGGGCGGCGACGGCGAGGATGCTCGTCGCGGCCGGGGGCAAGGTGGTTCTTGCCGACGTGAACCGCGACGCGGGCGAGACGATGGCGCGCGAACTCGGCGATGCAGCGGCATTCGTCACGACGGACGTGACCGACGAGGCGAGCGCGAAGGCGGCGATCGACCACGCGG
This sequence comes from Aromatoleum sp., assembly GCF_036675785.1. Lineage (NCBI taxonomy): Bacteria > Pseudomonadati > Pseudomonadota > Betaproteobacteria > Rhodocyclales > Rhodocyclaceae > Aromatoleum > Aromatoleum sp. The sequence goes on along the minus strand of NZ_JAKFEF010000017.1, from coordinate 63,138 downwards.
TGTCCGGCTTCGGCGGGTTGCACGGGCTCGTCAACTGCGCTGGCATTGCGCCGGCCGAGAAGGTGGTCGGGCGCGAAGGCGCGCATCGGCTCGAGTCGTTCGCGCGGACGATCGGCGTTAACCTGATCGGCAGCTTCAACATGATGCGGTTGGCCGCCGACGTCATGAGCAAAGGCGCACCGAACGAAGAGGGCGAGCGCGGGGTGATCATCAGCACCGCTTCGGTCGCCGCCTACGATGGTCAGATCGGGCAGGCTGCTTACGCCGCATCGAAGGCCGGGGTCGTCGGACTGACGCTGCCGGTTGCGCGCGAGATGGCGCGTTTCGGCGTGCGCGTAATGACGATCGCGCCGGGCATCATGGAAACGCCAATGCTGATGGGCATGCCTCAGGAAGTGCAGGATTCCCTCGGGAAGACGGTGCCGTTCCCGTCGCGGATGGGGCGGCCGGCAGAATACGCGGCGCTGGTTCGCCACATCGTCGAGAACGTGTACCTGAACGGTGAGACGATCCGTCTCGATGGCGCGATTCGCATGACCGCGAAGTAAGACCGTACGGCATGGAGCGACGCTCGGAGCGGGACGCACCGGTGATCGGGGCGTCCCGTTTTCGTTTTGATGGCGAACATTTGTTGCAGTGCACATGTCCACCCGAAAACTGTGCTAAAAGGTTTTTCCCTCCAGGCAGGAGGGTGACCTCCGCGGACCTCCGGTCCCATACCTTCCATCCCGATGAGTTCTCCTGAAATCGCAGCAGAGACGATCCGAGACGAGCAGGAGTGCTATCACTGCGGCCTCCCCGTCCCGGAACAGACGCGCCACTACGTGATGGTCGACGGCACGCCCCGGCGGATGTGCTGCATCGGGTGCGAAGCGGTCGCGCAGTCGATCGTGGACAACGGGCTGACCGATTATTACCGCCATCGGGATGCGATGCCCGAGCCGCGGAAGGAGGCTTTGCCGGCCGAACTGCAGGAACTCGGACTGTTCGATCATCCCGATTTCCAGAAAGGCTTCGTCCAGCCGGTGGGCGAGCACGAGCGTGAAGCGTCGCTGATCCTCGAAGGGATCACGTGTGCCGCCTGTGTCTGGCTGAACGAACAGCACGTCGCCCGGCTGCCGGGCGTATCCGTCGCGGCGGTGAACTATGCGACGCGACGCGCGCGGGTACGGTGGGACGAGCGACGCATCAAGCTGTCCGAAATCCTCGCCGCGGTCCAGGCGGTCGGCTATCGCGCCTATCCGTATGATGCGGAGCGCTCCGAGCAGATCGGCCAGCGCGAGCGCCGGTCGATGCTCTGGCGGGTCTTCGTCGCGGGCTTCGGGATGATGCAGGTGATGATGTACGCGTTCCCGTCGTACATCGCGAAGGCTGGAGAGCTGACCGGCGACATCGAAGCGTTGATGCGGTGGGCGAGTCTGCTGCTCACGCTGCCGGTCGTCCTGTACTCGGCGGCGCCTTTCTTCCACCGCGCGCTGCGCGACGTCAAGCTGCGCCGTCTCGGCATGGACGTGCCGGTGGCGCTGGGCATCGGCAGCGCTTTCGGCGCGAGCGTCTGGGCGACGCTCTCGGGCGGCGGCGAGGTGTACTTCGACTCGGTGACGATGTTCGTGTTCTTCTTGTTATGCGGCCGCTACCTCGAGATGGTCGCGCGGCAGAAGGCGGTGCGCGGGGTCGAGGAGTTGGGCAAGGTGATTCCCGCATTCGCGGAACGCATCGTGGCTTGGCCCGCGCCGGAGAGCGAGCGGGTGCCGGTGTCGCGGCTCGCGCGAGGCGATTTGCTGCGGGTGCGTCCCGGTGAAGTCGTCCCGGCCGACGGCACTGTGATCGACGGGCGCAGCGAGGCGAACGAGGCCCTGCTGACCGGCGAGAGTCTGCCGGTACCGAAGGTGAAGGACAGTCCGGTGACCGGCGGCAGCATCAATATTTCGAGTCCGCTGATCATCCGGGTCGAGCACGTCGGTGATTCGACGCGTCTCGCCGCAATCCAGCGGCTGATGGAGCGGGCCGCGAGCGAGAAGCCGGTGATCGCGCAACAATCCGATCGCGTGGCGGTCGTCTTCATCGTTGTCCTGCTGCTGCTTGCCGCGATTACCGGCGTGGCATGGTATTTCCTCGATCCCGCGCGCGCGCTGTGGGTGTTCGTTTCGGTCCTGGTTGTCGCGTGTCCTTGCGCGCTGTCTCTTGCCACACCCACGGCTCTAACCGTCGCGACCGATACGCTGGCGCGGATCGGCGTGCTGGTGACCCGCGGGCACGCGATCGAGACGCTGGCGCGCGCGAATCGATTCGTTTTCGACAAGACGGGGACGCTGACGTACGGGCGCATGAGCCTGGAGGAGGTCCACGCGCTCGGCGGGCTCGGCCGGGATGAACTCGTGACACTGGCGGCCGCGCTCGAGCAGGGGTCGGAACATCCGATCGCCGAGGGGCTGCGCCGGGCGGCGGAAGGGCGAAGACTGCCCGCCGCGGAGGACGCGGTCGCACAGACCGGCCAGGGGGTCGAGGGGCGTGTCAACGGGCAACGACTGTGGATCGGGCGGCCTGATTTTGTCGCAGCGCAGGTGGGAAGTCCTTCGCCGCCGAATGTGAGCGGACTCGAGGCGCGCGGCGGTTCGGTCGTGGTGTTGGGCGGGCAGACGGGTTGGCTCGGCCTGTTCCGTCTCGGAGATGTGCCTCGTCGCGAGGCGGCGGGACTGGCAACCAGGCTCGCGAACGACCACCATCAACTAACCGTGCTGAGCGGCGATTCGGCGGCGGCGGTTGAAGCTGTTGCTTCGGGGCTGGGAATCGCGGATGCACGGGGTGGGATGACGCCGCAGGGCAAGCAGACCTGCATCGCGTCGATGCAACAGGAGCCGGGAGCGGTCGTTGCGATGATCGGCGACGGGGTGAACGACGCTCCGGTTCTCGCACAGGCGCACGTGTCGATTGCGATGGGGGGCGGGACGGAGTTGGCGCGGAACCAAGCCGACATCGTCCTGCTGAGCGAAAATCTCGCGGGACTCGGACGAGGAATCGACCTCTCGCGCCGGACCCTGAATATCATCCGGCAGAACCTGTGGTGGTCGTTCGTCTACAACTTTACGTCGGTGCCCCTGGCGATGGCGGGGCTGGTCACGCCGTGGATGGCGGGGATCGGCATGGCGGGGAGTTCCCTGCTGGTCGTGCTCAACGCGCTGCGGCTTCAGCGCGTTCCCGAAGCGAGGTGAGCTCACGCATGGAAAGCCTATACATTCTTGTCCCGCTGTCCGTGGTCCTGGTGTTCATCATCGGCGCCGTCTTCTGGTGGTCGCTGAGATCCGGTCAGTATGACGACATGGAAGGGCCGGCGTACAGGATGCTTCTCGATGACAAGGACGCTCCTCCGTGTGACGAAGACGCTCCGTCGGGCGGAGGAAGTGCCCTCCGGGACTGAGGCGGATTTCTTCGAGTGGAGCTTGCGCAGCTTTGTTGATCTTCGTCAAAGTCCCGTCCCGCGGGTATGAGCATACTCTGTTCATGGTTTTCGCGCTTGACGCAGCGTGTTCTCGCGGCAAGCCGGGCAACGGTATTTTTGTCTCTCTGTTGGGGTTGGGGGTGCGTGTGATGCGCACCCTTTTTTTTCGTCCACGCGTTTCGCGTCCTCCGCGTTTCCCCCTACCCGAAACCCCGTAAACCCTTTCATCTGCTCCCGCGCTGCAATATAATTTTGACCTAGGTCAACGCGTGGTGCTGGGAAATGCAGGTTTTCATTGACTTGATGGCCCTGAGATCGGCCAAATAACCAGTACGGCGTAATGGTTTTTTCATCAAGGGGGCAGTTACATGCAATCGCAAGCGACTTACAACTACAAAGTCGTGCGCCAGTTCTCCATCATGACAGTCGTGTGGGGGATTGTCGGCATGTTGGTCGGCGTGATCGTTGCGGCTCAGCTCGTATGGCCGGAACTAAACGTCGGTGAGTGGTTTCACTTCGGCAGGTTGCGTCCGCTTCACACGAACGCGGTGATCTTCGCGTTCGGAGGCTGTGCGCTGTTCGCCACGTCGTACTTCGTGGTGCAGCGCACCTGTCATACCACGCTGTTTGCTCCCAAGCTGGCCGCCTTCACGTTCTGGGGTTGGCAGCTGGTCATCGTGCTCGCCGCGGTGACGTTGCCGCTGGGGTTCACCACGAGCAAGGAGTACGCCGAACTCGAGTGGCCGATCGATATCCTGATCGCGGTTGTCTGGGTCTCGTACGCGGTCGTGTTCTTCGGCACCATCGCGAAGCGGAAGACGTCGCATATCTACGTCGCGAACTGGTTTTTCGGCGCCTTCATCCTGACGGTCGCACTGCTGCATATTGTCAATAGCGCAGCGCTTCCGGTCACGCTGACCAAGTCGTACTCGGCCTATGCGGGCGTTCAGGACGCGATGGTGCAGTGGTGGTACGGCCACAACGCGGTCGGCTTTTTCCTGACCGCCGGCTTCCTCGGAATGATGTACTACTTCGTTCCCAAGCAGGCCGAGCGCCCCGTTTATTCGTACCGCCTGTCGGTGGTGCACTTCTGGGCGCTGATCTTCACGTACATGTGGGCGGGTCCGCACCATCTGCACTACACGGCGCTCCCCGACTGGACCCAGTCCGTCGGCATGATCTTCTCGCTGATCCTCCTCGCTCCGTCGTGGGGCGGCATGATCAATGGCATCATGACGCTGTCGGGCGCCTGGCACAAGCTGCGCACCGACCCGATCCTGAAGTTCCTGATCACCGCGCTTTCCTTCTACGGCATGTCGACGTTCGAAGGCCCGATGATGTCCATCAAGACCGTGAATGCCCTGTCGCACTATACGGACTGGACCGTCGGTCACGTCCATTCCGGTGCACTCGGTTGGGTTGCGATGATCACGATCGGTTCGATGTACTACCTGCTCCCGCGCATGTACGGCCGGACCGAGATGTATTCCACCCGGCTGATCAACGCTCACTTCTGGATCGCGACGATCGGCATCGTGCTCTATATCGCGTCGATGTGGATCGCCGGTGTGATGCAGGGGTTGATGTGGCGCGCAACGAACGCGGACGGCACCCTGACCTACTCGTTCGTTGAAAGCGTCAAGGCCAGCTATCCATTCTGGTCGATTCGTCTGGCAGGCGGAGTGCTCTTCCTAACCGGCATGGTCATCATGTTCTACAACATGTTGAAAACGATTGCCGGTCACCGGGCCTACGACGCGCCCGTTGTGATTCCCGCCACTGCGCACGCCTAATCGGAGAGAAGTGACATGGCTCAAACGAAACATGATGCGATCGAACGCAGCGTAGGCTGGCTGATCGTGCTGACGCTGCTGACTGTGAGCGTCGGTGGCCTCGTCGAGATCGTTCCGCTGTTCTTCCAGAAGTCGACGACGACGCCAATCAACCGCGACGGTAATCCGCTCGATGTCAAACCCTACGACGCGGTTCGACTTGCCGGTCGGGACATCTATGTCCGTGAAGGTTGCTACAACTGCCACTCACAGATGATTCGCCCGTTCCGAGCGGAAACCGAGCGCTACGGCCATTATTCGGTAGCCGGCGAGTTCATTTATGACCGGCCGTTCCAGTGGGGATCCAAGCGCACCGGGCCTGACCTTCACCGTGTTGGCGGGCGATATTCCGATGAATGGCACCGCGTGCACCTGAACAACCCGCGGGACGTCGTGCCCGAGTCCAACATGCCGGCCTTCCCATGGCTGGAGCGCCCCGTCAAGGCTGATGACATCGAGCAAAAAATGAAGGTGCTGCGTACGCTGGGCCATCCCTACACCGACGAAGAGATCGCCGGTGCCAAGGCGGCCCTCGACGGCAAGACCGAGATGCAGGCGCTGATCGCGTACCTGCAGGGTCTTGGCACCGCACTTTCGAACTTCAAGTAATTGAGTTGGAGAAGCGCCGTGGATATCAACGATTTGCGATCCCTTATCACCGTGCTCAGCTTGTTCTGTTTCCTGGGCATCTGTTTCTGGGCTTATAGCAGGCGTGCTCGGGCGGGGTTTGAAGAAGCGGCGAAACTTCCCTTCATCGACGACGATGCGCCGGCGCCGCATGGCCGCCGGCAGGCTCAGGAAGGATAAAAAATGGCTGACTTTGTTAGCGGTTTCTGGAACATGTATGTGATGGGCCTCGTGGCCCTGAGCTTGCTGTTCTGCCTGTTCGTGCTGATGTCCAACAACAAGCGGGAAACTGGACCGGTCGAGTTGCACGGTCATGTCTGGGACGAGAATCTCGCCGAGTACAACAATCCGCTTCCGCGTTGGTGGCTGTACCTTTTCTGGCTGACGCTGGTTTTTGCTGTTGTCTATCTGATCCTTTACCCGGGTTTCGGCAACTTCAAAGGGATCCTCGGTTGGGCGTCGGTCGGCCAGTACCAGGCGGAGACGAGGAAGGCGGACGAGCGGTATGCTCCGATTTTCGCCAAGTACGAGGGTATGGATGTGGCCGCGGTGGCGGCCGACACGGAAGCGCGCGCGATGGGGCAGCGTCTGTTCGTGACGTATTGCGCGCAATGTCACGGTTCCGATGCGCGCGGCGCGAAGGGTTTTCCGAACCTCACGGACAAGGCGTGGCATTGGGGCGGTGAGCCGGAGACGATCAAGGCGACTATCACGACCGGGAGAATCGGCGTAATGACTCCGTTCGGACCGACCCTGGGTGCCGATGGCGTGAAGGACGCCGCGAATTACGTACGTTCGCTGGCTGGTCTGGCTCACGACTCGTTGCGGGCTCAGCGCGGTGCGGAACTCTTCAAGCAGAACTGCGTCGCATGCCACGGTCCGGAGGCCAAGGGAACGCCGGCCATGGGAGCTCCCGACCTGACCGACAGTGCGTGGCTCTATGGCTCGTCGGAGATGACCATCATGGAGACGATCACGAACGGCCGGACGAACCGCATGCCGGGATTCGGTGAGTTCCTCGGCGACGCCAAGGTTCACCTGCTAGCGGCGTACGTCTACGGCCTTTCGAATCAGCCCGCGCAGTAATTCGTTTCAGCAGTAAGGTTCCCCGGGCCTCGGCTCGGGGAAATCAAGCCTCACAAATTAGTAATTACGGATATAGTCATAATGAGTGATCCGGTTCCACTCAGAAGAGCGCCCTCGCCGCAGGATCAGGCAGCGCAGTCGGATGATCTCTACGCCGTTCGACAAAAGATCCACTTGCGCTCGGTCAGTGGCATGTTTGCTACCTGGCGGTGGGCGCTAGTCTGGTTTACCCAGATCCTGTTCTATGGCCTTCCCTGGCTGACCTGGAATGACCGGCAGGCGGTCCTCTTTCATCTTGCCGAACGCAAGTTCTACATCTTCGGCTGGGTTTTCTGGCCTCAGGACGTGTTTTATCTTGCGATCCTGCTGATCATCGCGGCGTATGCGCTTTTCTTCTTCACCGCGATCGCCGGCCGCTTGTGGTGCGGATATGCCTGTCCGCAGACGGTCTACACCGAGATCTTCATGTGGATCGAGGAAAAGATCGAAGGGGACCACAAACAGCGCAAGAAGCTCGAGAACGCATCGATGAGTGCGCACAAACTGGCGGTGCGCTCCGCAAAGTACGGAGCATGGGCCGTGGCCGGTTTGTGGACCGGCTTCACTTTCGTTGCGTATTTTTCTCCGCTCGACGAACTGCTGCAGTCGGCGGCGACGTTGAGCTTCGGTCCCTGGGAGTTGTTCTGGATCCTGTTCTACGGCGGATTCACCTATCTTTTTGCCGGCGTGATGCGCGAGCAAGTGTGCCTGTACATGTGCCCCTACGCGCGATTCCAAGGCGTGATGTTCGACCCGGATACATTGGTCGTCACCTACGACCAGGAGCGGGGCGAGGCGCGGGGGCCGCGCAAGAAGGGGATCGATCCACGCAGCCAGGGCAAGGGCGACTGCGTCGACTGCGGCATCTGCGTGCAGGTATGTCCTACCGGGATCGATATCCGCGACGGGTTGCAGTACGAATGCATCGGTTGTGCGGCGTGCATCGACGGTTGTGACCAAGTCATGGACAAGATGGGATACCCGAGGGGGCTGATCCGCTATTCGACTGAAAATGCGGTGAAGAAGCGCTGGGGACGACGCGAGATCATCGGACACGTGATGCGTCCGAGAACGCTGATCTACGGCGGGATTCTCGCGCTTGCGTGTGTGGCGATGATCCTTGGGCTCGCCGGGCGGTCCGACCTGCGGGTCGATGTCATTCGAGATCGTGCCACCCTTGCACGCGAAGTCGAGGGCGGGCTCATCGAGAACGTCTACCAGTTGCAGATCATGAACATGCGCGAGACGGCGCGCGCCTTCGATCTCGGCGTCTCCGGCCTCGAAGGGGCTCGTATCGAAGGCGTGAAGTCGATCGAAATTCCGCCGGCATCGACCCGATCGGTGACGGTTCAAGTGAGGGTGCCGGCCGACGCCGGAAAGCCGGGTTCTCATGAAATCGCCTTCGACGTTTCGGCCGCGGATGTTTCCGGCGTTTCTGTTCAGGAAGAAACGACCTTCCTGATGCCGCGTTAAGTGGAGACCGTTTGCATGCAGGCGCAGTCCTCGAAAAACCTCGATCCCTGGTACCGGCAGGGATGGCCCTGGTTCCTCATCGCGATACCGGCGACCGCAGTCGTCGCGGGTGCGGTTACGTTGTGGCTTGCGGTTCAAAGCTGGGACGGCCTGGTGGTGGATGACTACTATCAGCAGGGCAAGACCATACAAACGACGATCGCACGCACCGAACGGGCAAATGAGATGGGTCTTGCGGCGGACCTGACGATCCGAGCGGAAGAAGTCCGCCTGCAACTTGCTGCCAAGCCGGGCACCACGTTGCCACCCACCGTCGTGCTGACGATCGCGCACCCCACCCGCAGCGGTCACGACCAAGTCCTGCTGTTGAAGCTGGACGACGGTGCGTTTGCTGGTCCGCTTGAACCCCTGGCAGTCGGTCGCTGGTTGATTCAGCTAGAAGATGAGTCCCGTACGTGGCGTTTGAACGGGACCGTATACCTCCCTACGGAGACCCGACTCAGGATGTTGCCTGGCATTTCATAGCCTGTAGGAGGCGTATCGTGGCTCGGAAAGAGGTGTTTACGACCCATATCGGGCTTCACAGCATGCTCACCGATCGGATCATCCTCGTGACCGCGATATATCTGAGTCGCTTTGCCGTCCGGCACATGAGGGAAGAGGAACGCAAGACGGGTCGCTAGAAGCTTCAACCCGGACGTGAAGGAGACGTGAGATGTCGAAATGGATTCAGGTGCTGTGGCCTTCGTTTCTAGTCGCCGGCATTGCCGAAATCGTCTTCTTCACGCTCATCGATCCGCAGGAGCTCTATCTCCTTGGCGAGCCTGTTCACCTCTCGGAAACGGCGACCTATTCGATCGGATTTTTCGGTTTCTGGCTCGCCTGCGCCGCGTCGAGTCTTTCGACGTTGTTCTTCCAGCGGACCGCGAAAGACATCAACGCTCCTCATTGATCCAGGAGGAATCGAGTCGCCGGCAGCCGCGCGACGGCCGGCGCCTCGACCGTGCTGCAGCCTTTCAGCGGTAAACCAGGACCGGGACCTTGCTGTGCGTGAGGACTTTCTGGGTCTCACTTCCCAGCAGTAGTCCGGCGATGCCGCGGCGCCCGTGCGACGCCATGAAAATCAGGTCGCAACCGTGCCGCTCCGCAGCATCGATGACCGCCTCGTAGGGTACTTCGTTCACGACAGTGTCCGTGTCGGCCGCGACCCCGGCGGCGTCGGCCTCCGATTTCGCGCTGTTCAGGATCTTCCTGGCTTCAGCCTCTGCCGATTTGGAGAACTGCTCCGGCGTTGTCGGATCGATCAAGGCGCCTTCGCCGTAGATGGGCATCGGGAAGTCGGGTTGCGCATAGAAGAACGTTATCCGGGCCCCGGCGTCCTTCGCAAACGAAACCGCGCGGGAAACGGTTCCCTCGGAGAGTGGGGATCCGTCGGTCGGGACGAGAATGTGCTTGAACATTTTGCTGCTCCCTATCGTCGCATTGACAACTGATTATAGCGAGCCGGCCAGTCCGAAGGGGGTGCTTGGGGCTGAATCGAGGTTGATCCACGTCAATCGGGCCGACGGCGAAATGGACATTCTTGCTGCGCTGCGACATTTCGATGAATAACGCATACGCGTGCTTTCGCCGAGGGCGAAGGGCGGGGTCGGGGGGCCATCATCCTCAGCCCGCGAGCGGCAGCTGATTCCCTGGTCGCTCGGCGGCGGTTACGATACCGCAGGTACGAGCAGAGAGACCTGATCACAATCCGATTCGGGGCGGGGCACGACCTGATCTTCAACCGTAACGAAGGAAGGAATACTCGTGAAGTCATCAAATGGTTGGCAAAGCGCGGCGAGATTGACGCCGCCGCAGGTACTCCGTCGCACTCTGCGCGAGATCCACGACACCGTCGAAGGGCATGTCGACCCCCTGGGAATGATGGCGCCGATCGTGCATGCACAACTCGCATGGCTCGCTCATCCGCAGGAACTTGCCGAACGGCTGTTAAAACTGTCGAGCGACCTTTGGCGCCTTCAGGAGTATTCGTGGCATCGCGCGCTCGGGTTGGCAAGCGTGGATCCGGTCCGGCCGAACGAGGACGACGCGCGTTTTGCCGATCCGATCTGGACGGAGGCACCGACGTGGGACCTCCTCAAGGAGTGGTACCTGGCGTTTACGCGTCACATGCAGGACATGCTCTACGACACGCCGGGAATGTCCGGCACGGAGCGTCGGAAGGCTGCGTTCTGGTGGCGGAAGTGGCTCAATGCCGTCGCGCCGACGAATTTCTTGTGGACGAACCCTGTCGCGATAAGAAAGGCGCTCCAGAGCAACGGAGAGAGTCTCGTCCAGGGGTTTCGGAACATGCTCGGCGACTTGCAGGCCGGCAATGTGCGGATGACGAATCCGGACGACTTCCGGGTGGGCGAGAACCTCGCGACGACCCCGGGATCGGTGATCTTTCGCAATGACCTGCTGGAAGTAATCCATTACGCGCCGCGTCGCGAACGGGTGCACGCCGAACCGGTTGTCATCATCACGCCGTGGATTAACAAGTTCTACGTTCTCGACCTCGCGCCGAAGAAGAGCATGATCCGGTTTCTGCTCGGCCAGGGCCTGGACGTCTTCATTACGAGCTGGAAAAACCCCGATGCGTCGATGCGCGACGTCACGTTCGATGCCTACCTGCAGGATGGTGTCCACGAAATTATCGAAACCGCCCGCCGGTTTACCGGTTCGGCAAAGGTTCATGCGGTCGGCTACTGCATCGGGGGCACGGCCCTCGCCATGTATATGGCGTGGGCTAACCGTCGCTTCATGCCCGAGGACGTGCCGGTTCGCGATTGGACGCTGCTGACGACGCTCGTCGATTTTCACGCGCCCGGCGACATTGAGGTTTTCGTCGACGAAGCGAGCGTCCGGTACATCACCGCGAACATGGCACGACGCGGTTTTCTCGACGGGAAGGAGATGGCTTCAGGGTTCCGGCTTCTCCGTTCGAATAGCCTGATCTGGCATTACGTCGTGCAGGGGTGGTTGTACGGCGACGCGCCGCCCACGTTCGATGTGCTGTACTGGAACATGGACACGACCCGTATGCCGTACGCGATGCATTCGTGGTATCTGAAGGAACTTTACCTCCAGAACCGCCTGATCGAACCCGATGCCTTGACCGTAGCGGGCGAACCGCTGGACCTTGCACGGATCACCCAGCCCCTCTATGCCGTCGCCGCCGAAGACGACCACATCGCTCCCTGGCGGCAAACTTATCGCGTGAATAATTTCACCACCGGGCCGAAGCGCTACGTATTATCCACCTCCGGACATATCCTCGGAATCATCAATCCCCCGGTGGACCCGCCGAAGCGCAAGTACCGGGCGGGTGATGCACACCGATCGGACGACGCGGAAGCCTGGCATAACAGCGTCGAGCAGCAGGACGGTAGCTGGTGGGGCGACTGGATGGACTGGCTGAAGCCGCGCTGCGGCGAAGTGGTCGAAGCCCGTCCGGCGCAATCGAACGAGTTTTCGGAGCTTGTGCCGGCGCCCGGAACCTACGTTCTCGAGCATTGAGCGCCGGGCGCGACGCTGTCGCGGGGCGGCGCTTCTTCCCAATATCCGGCCACGCGTATGCGATCGTATCCGACGGCTTACTATTCCGCGCGGGTGCGCTATGTGCGATTTGACCCGAGTCAAGGCCGGTGCTGTCGCCAGTGGCGAGAATGGCTCCGATGAGCACCGCGAGCTGCAGTCATCCCTGATAACGGGCGAGGCGGGCCGGGTCATGCAGGGAGATATGTTTGCCATGGACGGTAATCAGTCCGGCATTGACGAGATCATGGAAGATCCGGGAAAGCGTTTCGGGCGTGAGGTTCAGGCGCGAGGCGATTACCTGCTTGCTCGTGGGCAGCTCGATGTCGAGCACGCCAGCGCGCTCCTCGTTCTCGACCAGTTGCAGCAAATAGCCGATCACCCGTTGCATGCTCGAGCGCAGCGAATAGGTTTCGACGTCCTGGACCATGCTGTGAAGGCGAATAGCCATGCCGGCGAGGAGTTTGCGGGCAAAGGTCGAGTCCTGGTCGATCAAGTCCGAGACCACGGCCTGGCCGATATGCAGGAGATGTGTTGCGACGAGCGCCTCGGCGAATACCGGGTACGGACGATTGAGAAACATCACCGCTTCACCGAAGCTGTGCATCGGACTGATGATCTCGACGACCTTCTCATTGCCTTGAGCGGACGAAACGGCGAGTTTCACTTGTCCGGAAACGACGAAATAGAAGCCGTGCACCGCGTCGCCGCGCTGGAACAGGACTTCGCCTTTCTCCAGCTGCCGCTCGCGCGTGTAACGCACCACCCGTTCGATGTCGTCGCTCGATAGCTCGCTGAAAAACGAAACCTGTCGCAGCAGGGTGGGGATGTCGACCTGGGACGTAGGCATCTGGGCCTCCAACTGAAAACCCCGACATTCTAACCTGCCGGCGACTATCGCCCGGCTTCACGCGGACGCGCGTGGTCCGACAAGACATGAAGGAAGTTCGAAAGATGCCGACTCAACCCGCCCCCGGGGCCCAATCGATCCTGTTTGCCGCACCGCATCGCTCCATGTTCTTCCTCGGAGGCGTGATGCTGCTTGTGGCGTTCATTCTTTGGACGCTGGAACTCGCGTCGCGAGTCGGACTCACGCCCGTATTACCTTGGGCGTTGCCGCCCGGATGGATGCATGCGATGCTCGTCCTCGGCGGCGTGTTTCCGCCCTTCATGTTCGGTTTTCTCCTCACCGCGATGCCGCGCTGGCAAGGCGAGCACGATGTCACGCAGTCCGTGTGGCTGTGGCCGTGGCGGTTCCTCGTCGCGGGATGGGCAGTCGTCGTTGCGGGAACCTTGGTTCCGGGATTGTTGGTCGTCGGATTGCTGCTCGTGCTGGTCGGGTGGTGGGGAGTCGGTCGAGTCCTGAGACGAGTCGCGTACAACGACAATCCCGAGTCGTTGCATGCCCGGCTCGTGTGGTGCGCGATCGCGTCAGGTGGCCTCGCCGTAGCCGCCTGGCTGGGCTTCGCAATCAGCGGCAACGGGATTTTCGGGCGCGTTGCAATCGACATCGGGGTCTGGTGGTTCATGCTGCCCGTATTCTTCACCGTGTGTCACCGGATGATCCCGTTCTTTTCGAGCAACATCATCGAAGGGTACATGATGGTTCGCCCGCGCTGGGTCATCGCGGTCATCATCGGCGCTTCCGTTCTGCACGGTGCGCTTTCGATCGCCGGCGCAAACGCGCTCACGTGGATCGTCGACGCGCCGGCGGCTGCTACCGCATTGTGGCTGTCATGGAAATGGCGGCTGCTTCCGTCCTTGCGCGTGCCGTTGCTCGGCATGCTGCACATCGGCTTCGCGTGGCTCGGCGTGGGGTTCGCGATGTCGGCGGTCCAAAGTGTGGCGGCGCTCTCCGGCAAGGCCTTGTTCGGTTTGGCGCCACTCCATGCGCTCGGTATCGGATTCTTCGCCTCGGTGCTCCTCGCGATGGTGTCGCGCGTGACGCTCGGTCATTCCGGCAACAAACTCGTCGCTGATCGCCTGACCTGGGGCCTGTTTCTCGGACTCGAGTTCGTCGCCTTGATGCGGATTGCGGCCGAGATCGTTCCGCCCTCATCGTCACGCGTCGTGATGCTGATCGCGGTACTCGGATGGCTCGCGGTGTTCGGGGCGTGGGCGGTGCGATATCTGCCGGTCTACCTACGCCCGCGTAGTGACGGCCGTCCGGGGTGAGTGAGATGTACCTGGGCATCAAGCACCTGCACGTCCTTTGTGCGGTGCTCAGCGGTTTCGGATTCGCGCTCCAGGGAATCTGGATGACGGTACGCAGTCCACTGCTCAACCATCGCCTGACGCGCGTGGTGCCCCATGTGATCGACACGATCTTTCTCGGTAGTGCGATCACCTTGGCCGTGACGAGCGGCCAGTTGCCGTTCGTCGCGCCGTGGGTCACCGCGAAAGTCGTCGGGTTGATCGTCTATGTCCTTTTCGGCGCGGTCGCCCTGCGACTCGGACCGACGATGCCGATCCGGGCGTCGGCTCTGGTCGCGGCGCTCGTCACCTTCGCGTGGATCGTGTCGGTTGCGCTGACTAAGAACCCCGCGGGATTCATTGCTTTTGTCGGAGACTTCTGATGGCTGATTCGCTTATTCCCGTCGCGCCCGGAATGGAGACGCCGATCGAAATGCTCGAGGCCTGCCATGAGCGGCTCCAGGCCCAGCTCGCCACGCTCGGGCGCCTTGCCGCCTGGCATCTGGAACATGGATCGGATCGTCAGGCGCAGCAGGCCGCGACGAACGTCATGCGCTATTTCGACATCGCAGCGGTCAATCATCACCTCGACGAGGAAGAGGACTTGTTGCCGGCACTGAAGGCGAGAATCGACTCCGGCAGACGCGACGCCCTGCAGGCGCTGATCGAGTCGATCCTCGCCGACCATCAGGAGATGTTCGCGGTGTGGGCCGCGATGCGCGCGAGGCTGGAACCGATTTCGCGCGGGGCAGAGGCGGAGCTCCCCGCCGACGAAGTCGAACGGTTCGCCGAGCGCTACCGTCGCCATATCGAACGTGAGGAAGGAGAGGTCCTGCCCCTCGCGCGCGAACTGCTGAAAGAGGAGGACATCGCGGCGATGAGTAGCGCGATGACCGGCCGGCGCCGTCAGGACGGGGAACGGCGAAGCTCGTGAACGGCTGAGGCGCATATCGGAACGCCGCGCAGACGCTCCCGGTCGGGCCGGCAGAAACGCGACTTTTCGAGCCGAACGATGCAGGTCCGGGGTCCGCGCCGCGAGCGGGACCCCGTTCGGCATCTGCCGCCTAACAGCGCGACGGTTGGTGCTGGATCAGCTTCTTCAGGCCCGCGATGTCGAGAATGCGAATGTGCTTCTGCTGGACGGCGATGAGGCCCTCATCCTGGAATTTCGAGAACGCCCGCGAGACCGTTTCGAGCTTCAATCCAAGGTAGGATCCGATTTCTTCGCGCGTCATGCGCAAGTGAAATTCCGCAGCTGAAAATCCCCGGGCAGTGAAGCGCTGTGACATGTTCAGCAGGAACGCCGCAAGGCGTTCTTCGGCCCGCATCGAGCCGAGCAGCGTCATCACACCGTGGTCGCGGACGATCTCGCGGCTCATCACCTTGTGGAACTGGTGCTGGAGCCCGTCGACGGCGCGCGCGAGTTCCTCGAGCTTGTCGTAGGCGATCACGCAGACTTCGCTGTCCTCGAGCGCAATCGCGTTGCAAGTGTGGGTTTCCGTGCTGATACCGTCGAGTCCCAGCATCTCGCCGGTCATCTGGAACCCGGTCACCTGCTCGCGTCCGTCCTCGAGCAGCACGTCCGTCTTGAACGAGCCGGCGCGGATTGCGTAGATCGCCTCGAACGGATCTCCCGCCCGGTACAGGTGTTGCTGCCGCTTGATCTTGCGGCGAGCGCCGACGAGTTCGTCCAGGCGGTCGATTTCGTTTTCCGACATCCCGAAGGGCAAGCAAAGCTCCAGCAGGTTGCACTGGGCACATGCGACTTTGAGACTGGCTATAGTAATCGGCACCGCCGCCTTCATTTGCACGATAATAACGTCCCTCTTCAGGTACGACCACGACCGCCGGGATGCTCCGTTGATCCACGTCAACCACAAAAGTACGGCTTTTTGCGATCGTACGAAATGCACTCAAGCGATACAACCATGACCAGCCAGAACGATCTTGTCTTCGACCCGCAGCTGATTCGTCGTTTCGACATCAACGGGCCGCGTTACACCTCTTATCCGACCGCTGATCGGTTCGTCGAGGCGTTCGACGCGCGTGCGCTGCAGGATTGGCTAGCCCAGCGCGCGGTGGGCGGGGTAAGTAAACCTCTTTCATTATACTTCCACATCCCCTTCTGTAACACGATTTGCTATTACTGCGCGTGCAACAAGATCATCACGAAGGACCACGCGCGGTCGGCCAAATATCTGAAGTACCTCGACAAGGAAATCGGGATGCAGGCGGACGCCCTCGGCGGCAGCCATCAGGTCACGCAGCTGCATCTCGGAGGGGGGACGCCGACCTTTCTGTCGCACGACGAATTGCGCCAGCTCATGGATTCGGTCCGCTCGCGCTTCACATTGGTTCCGAATGGCGAATATTCGATCGAGGTCGACCCGCGCAAGGTCGACTTCGAGACAGTGAAGCTGCTCGCCGAGCTCGGATTCAACCGAATGAGCGTCGGCGTCCAGGACTTCAACGAGGATGTGCAGGTCGCGGTCAACCGTGTCCAGTCGTTCGATGAGACAAAGCTCGTCATCGATTCCGCGCGTGCGACGGGCTTCAAGTCGATCAGTCTCGACCTGATCTACGGGTTGCCAAAGCAGAACATTATCAGCTTCAACCGCACGCTCGAACAGGTGCTCGAGCTGTCACCCGACCGCATCTCACTGTACAGCTACGCGCATCTGCCGGGGCTCTTCAAACCGCAGCGCCGCATTGCGGTCGTCGACATGCCGACGTCGGACACGAAGCTGCAGATCCTGCAACTCGCGATCCGCAGGCTTACCGAAGCGGGTTACGTCTATATCGGCATGGATCACTTCGCAAAACCCGACGACGAACTGACGATCGCGCAGCAACAGGGGCGGCTGCACCGGAATTTCCAGGGGTATTCGACCCAGGCCGAATGCGACCTCCTCGCTTTCGGCGTCTCGGCCATCGGCAAGATCGGTCCCGTGTACTCGCAGAACGTGAAGTCGCTCGACGAGTACTACGATGCGCTCGATCGCGACGAGCTGCCGGTGCTCCGCGGCATCGAGTTGACCGCCGACGACCTGTTGCGCCGTTCGATCATCCAGGCGCTGATGTGCCATTTCGAGCTTTCGATCGATTCCATCGAGATCGCCCACCTGATCAAGTTCGACGAATACTTCGCCGAGGAACTGAAGGACCTGAAGGCGATGGAGGAGGCGGGGCTGCTGAAAGTCACTGACAAGTGGATCAGCGTGCAGCCTCCGGGACGCCTCCTGGTCCGGGGTATCGCGATGGTCTTCGACCGCTACCTGCGTGCGGATCGCGAACGCGCCCGCTACTCGAAAGTCATCTGACGGCTGCCGGCGTCGAGCTTGCTCGACGCCCTGCCCGTTCGGGGTTGGATCGAAGTGTTACAATAGCGACGTCCCACACGTCGCAGCGGTGACGCTTCCGGCTTCCCGCTCCCCCGTATCTCTTCATGCCCGAAACCGGCTATTTCGCCGTCTTCCTGATCGGTCTGCTCGGCGGCACGCATTGCGTGAGCATGTGTGGCGGCATCGTGGGCGCGTTGACCGCTGGCGTTCAGGTGCCCGGAAAAACCGGGCGCCAGTGGCCGATCCATCTCGCTTACAACCTCGGCAGGATCGGTACTTACACTGCCCTGGGCGGCGTCCTCGGCGCGCTGGGCGGCGTCGGCCTGCTGTTCAACGACGTATTGCCGATCCAGCTCGTGCTCTATGTCCTCGCGAACCTCATGCTCGTCGCGCTCGGGCTCTACCTCACGGGTTTCACGCAACTGCTGGCGCCCGTCGAGCGGGCGGGCCTGCATTTATGGCGGCGCGTGCAGCCGATCACGGCTCGGTTCCTCCCCGCGCGCTCGTTGAAACAGGCTTTGCCGCTCGGACTGCTGTGGGGTTTTCTGCCCTGCGGGCTGGTCTACAGTGCGCTTACGACGGCGCTGGTTACCGGATCGTCGGTCCGCGGTGCCGGACTGATGCTCGCTTTCGGACTCGGAACGCTGCCGAACCTGATGCTCGCCGGAATGCTGTTCAAGCGCTTTCGAGATATCACGCGAAACTACCGCGTGCGCTTCGTCGCAGGTTTGCTCGTGCTCGGTTTCGGCGTGTTCGGACTCGTCCAGGCGCCGACGCTCGGCGGTCACCTGTGGAGCGGCGTGGTATGCGTCGTCTGAGCCGGGCAAGCCAATAGCGCTTGCCAAGAGCTTGGACCGAGACGGGGCTGGAGAGCGGTGAACAGGCGCGCGTCAGCGCGTTCCGCCCGAGCCGAAGGAGCTCAGGTTCGAACCGGCGCTCTTGACTTCGCGGATGGAACCGCCCGTCCTCGCTATCCGGCCCGTGCGGTGGAGGCGGGTTGCTTTCGGAGCGTCGGTCTCGTTGATGCCGGGTTTGAATCCGATTCGCTCTCGCGGGGTTCGCCGCCGAGCGCGCGCAGGATGGGGCAGGGCGCGGGTGCCTCGGTGTGTCCGCAGCAGTCGACGAGCTCTTGCAGCGCGCTGCGCACGTCTTCCAGTTGCCGGATCCGTTCCTCGACGCTGGCGATTTTCGATCTCGCGAGGGCCCGCGCGTTTTCGCGGTCGCGTTCGTGATCGAGGGCCAGGAGATCGGCGATTTCGTCGAGGCTGAATCCGAGGGTTTGCGCACGACGGATGGATCGCAGGCGGGCGAGCTCGGCGTCACCGTAAACGCGGAATGCGCCTTTCCTGCCGGCCGATTCGGGCAGAAGGCCGCGCCGCTGGTAGTAGCGGACGGTTTCGACTCCGACACCGGCGGACCGAGCGAGAGTGCCAATCGTGATGCCGTTCATTGGGGTTGACTCCGTACTTGAGTACAGAGTCTAGACTGCCCTGATCTTGGAAGGTTCGCAAGTCGCGTCCGGCGGAATGCCTCACCGCGACGTTTGTCCCAGTAACAGTCTCCGGGAGGCCGCAGATGACGAGTGTTGCGACGAAGGCCGTGCCGGTTCCGGTCGAATTGCCTATTTCAGGCATGACCTGCGCTGCGTGCGCGACTCGCATCGAGAAGGTGTTGAACCGCCTTCCGGGCGTCAGTGCGACGGTGAACCTCGCTGCCGAGAAGGCGCGTGTCAGTTTTTCCGAGGGGAGCGGCGGCCCGGGGGCAGCGGTCGCGGCGATCGAGCGGGCGGGATTCGAGGTCCCGACCGTGTCGCTGGAACTCGCGGTCTCGGGGATGACGTGTGCGGCGTGCGCCACGCGTCTCGAGAAATTACTGAACCGCTTGCCGGGCGTCGAGGCGACGGTGAATTTCGCGACGGAGCGGGCGAGCTTGCGTTACCGGCCCGGTCTTTCCGTGCCCGACGCGATCAAGCAGGCAGTGCAACGGGCCGGGTTCGGCGCCGCGGAAACGGGTATCGCGGCCCGGGAACAGCAGCGCCAGCGGCAGGCCGCGAGTTGGAAGGCGGAACTCCACCGCTTCTGGATCGCCGCGCTGCTGACGCTGCCGCTCGCGGCCCAGATGCCAGCGATGTTCGGCGCGGGATGGACTGCCGACGCACCGCACGAAATCATTCCGCGCTGGCTGCAACTGATCCTCGCGTCGCCGGTGCAGTTCTGGATCGGCGCGCGGTTTTATCGCGGCGCGTGGTCGGCGCTGCGGGGCGGCGGAGCGAACATGGACGTGCTGATCGTGCTCGGCACGAGCATGGCCTGGGGCTACAGCGCGGTAGTCACCTTGCTCGGTCGGCACGATCTGCACGTCTATTTCGAGGCGTCCGCCATGATCGTCACGCTGATCCTGCTCGGCAAGCTGATGGAGGCACGTGCCAAGGCGCGGACGACGGCGGCACTCGACGCGCTGTTGCGTCTGCAGCCGCGGCAGGCTTTCGTGGAACGCTACGGAGACATCGTGGCGGTGCCCGTCGAAACGCTGCAGCCGGGCGACGTATTCGTCGTCCGACCGGGCGATTCGGTGCCGGTCGACGGCGAGATCGTTTCCGGAAGGTCGGCGCTCAACGAAGCGATGCTGACTGGCGAGAGCATGCCGGTCGATAAGCACGATGGCGAGCCGGTGTTCGCCGCGACGCTGAACGGCGAAGGCGTGTTGCGGTGTCGCGCGACGGGTGTCGGCGCACACACGCTGTTGGCGGGCATCATCCGGATGGTCGAGCAGGCGCAGGGGTCGAAGGCCCCGGTCCAGAGGCTTGCCGACCGGATATCCGCCGTGTTCGTGCCGGTCGTCGTCGGGATCGCATTCGTGACGTTCGTACTGTGGTGGTGGTTCGCGGGGGATTTCGGGCAGGCGCTGACGAGCGCTGTCGCGGTGCTCGTGATCGCGTGCCCCTGCGCGCTCGGCCTCGCGACCCCGACCGCGATCATGGTCGGCACGGGGCAGGGCGCGCTGGCCGGAATGCTGATCAAGAATGCGCAAGCGCTCGAACTCGCCGAGAAGATCCGCGTCCTCGCGATCGACAAGACGGGTACGCTGACCGAAGGAAGTCCGGCGGTGAGCGACGTGGTTTCCGCCTGCGGCTGGAGTGGCGACGCGCTCCTCGGGATTGCCGCCGCGCTCGAGCAGACGAGCGGGCACCCAATCGCGACAGCGATCGTCGCCGAGGCGCGGCGCCTCGGCGCGCCGATCGCGGCCGCGGACGCGGTTTCGGCTATTCCCGGTAAGGGGCTGAGCGGTGCGGTCGAAAACCGGGATATCCTGCTCGGTACGCCGGCTTTTCTCGCCGAACGCGGGGTAGCGGTGCCCCCGGGTGCCGCGCCTGAACTCGCCGCTGCCGGGAAGACGCTCGTCGCCGTCGCGGTCGACGGGCAGTTCGCGGGCTTGATCGGCATCGCCGACCGCGTCCGTCCCGATTCGGCTGCTGCGGTCGCGCGACTGTACGGGCGCGGGCTCCGTGTCGTCATGCTGACCGGAGACCACGAGGCGACCGCGGCGGCGATCGCGACACAGACCGGCATCCGCGACTGGCGCGCGGGCGTGTTGCCGGGGGACAAGGCGGCGGCCGTCCAGAAGCTCGCGGCGAACGGCGAGCGCGTCGGCATGGCCGGCGACGGCATCAATGACGCGCCGGCGCTCGCTGCAGCCGATGTGTCGTTCGCGATCGGCGTCGGTGCCGACGTCGCGGTCGAGGCGGCCGACATCACGCTGGTGAAAAACAGTCTCAACGGCGTCGCGGACGCGATCGACCTGTCGCGGGCAACGCTCGCGAAGATCCGGCAGAACCTGTTTTTCGCGTTCATCTATAACGTGCTCGGCATCCCGCTCGCTGCGTTCGGCTTACTCAATCCGGTGATCGCGGCTGCGGCGATGGCGATGAGTTCGGTGTCGGTGCTCGGCAATTCCTTGCTGCTGAAGCGGTGGCAACCGGGGCGATAAATGTTTTCTTCGAAGGAGGTTCGAGAGATGGCTGAAGCGACGATCAAGGTCGAGGGGATGAGCTGCGGCGGCTGCGTGCGCAGCGTCACCGAAGCGTTGAAGGCGCAACCCGGGGTCGGCGACGCCGAGGTGACGCTTGAGACGGGGCAGGCGCGGATCGACTACGACCCGGCGCTCGTATCGGTCGCGCAACTTCGGCAGGCGGTCGAGGACGCGGGGTTCGACTCGCCCGCCTGAGCGCCGGGGGTCGAATCAGTCTTCGAGGCGGAAGACGATCGGCACGTTGAGCCAGCTCTCCATCTTCACCTCGCCCTTGCTCGCGGGCACGAAGCGCCAGTTCTTCACCGTTTCGCGGGCCGCATCGTCGAGACGTGGATGTCCGCTCCCTTCGGCGATTTCCACCACCCCGGCGGCGCCATCGGCGAGCACCCGGACTCTCAGCAGTACGCGCCCTTCCTCTCCCCGGCGACGCGAGATTCGCGGGTAGGTAGGCGCGGGGTTGCTGAGGTAGGCGGCGTCGAAACGCGCTTCCGTAATCGGCAGCGAAGCGCCCTGCGATGCACGGGCGACGGGCGCAGAAGCGGCTGCCTCTGCGGCAGAGTGCCTTGGACTGTGACTGGCCGATACCGTGGCCGACTCGGCTGCCGAAGGACTTGGGGCGACCGGAGCGGGCTCCGCCGTCGGGCCGTCATCGCGCGAGTCACTGGCCTTCTCTTCGACGGCAACCGGCGCCGGTCTGTCCCGCCGCGGATCGGGGCGGCGAGCCTGCGTCGGGGGGGGCGCGAGCTTGGCGGGCGCCGGATTCGGGGACTTCGGCGCGGCGTGGGCAGAGGCAGCGCGAGCGGGTGGGAAAGCATCCGGCGCGGGTGTGGGGGGCAGGGGCGACGGAATGTCGTCGTGCGCCGGGGGCGCCACGCGATCGGGCTCGCTCACGCCCGCGTCGGTCTGCGACGGAACCTGAGCAGGGCCCGCGGGCGCAAGCAGGCGGACGACCATGACGGGCTCGGCCGGGTGAGCCGGCGTGCCGCTTCCGAGCGTGGACAGCGCGAACAGACCCGCGGCGTGAGCGCCGGCGACCGCGACCAGCCATCCCCAATGCAGACGGGGGAACCAGGACGCCCTGCGTGTGCTGTCGAACGAGAAGAATCGAGAAGCCGCCAAGCCGATCAAAATCCGCGGAAAGTTCGTCGAACGCGGGCGGGCACGGGCACGAGGCGCGTGCTGCGCGGCTCACCCGCAACGCAGTCACTTTGTGGTTCGAAGGCCGGTCTCCGGGCTTTGCGCGAGCGCGCATCTACCGTTGCGGGGGCAGCGCAGGAGTTTCACCTGCTTCCCGATTCTCCGCGCGCATCTGCCGCGGCACCTTCGAGAGAGCGCGATTATAAGCCTTGCGGGGCGATCTCGGCCGAGCTGCGGGGCGAAGTGGCAAAGCCGAGAACGTCCGTCCTCGTGTGCGAAAGTACGGCTCCACGGCTGCCTCCGGTGCCTGCCCCGCGTCCGCACGCTGCGCGAAAGTGCGATTGCCGCTTCCTCTGGCCAGCGCGTCGTCCACCGCGGAATGAGACGCCCACTATGACGGCGTCGCAATGTTCGGCGGCGACTTGATTTAGATCACTTACATACGGTTACGTTCTCTATACCTTCCGGTGCGCCCGCACGGGCGTGTTCGCGACTTGTCGCGGCGACAAGCCGTGCGACGCTCGACTGTCCTGACCTGGAACCGATGATGAAAACATTCCTTGCGCCAGCCGCAGCGATGATGAATCGGCTGAGTTATCCGATGAAGTTCGGTCTGCTCGGCCTCGGCACCCTCATCGCGTTCGCGAGCCTGATGCTGGCGCTGGCGAACGAACTCAACGACACGATAGACCGCACGCGGCGCGAGTTGGTCGCGTCGGCGCTGTCGCGGCCGTTGTCGAAGGTCGCCGAGCTTACCCAGCAACATCGCGGCATGTCCGCGTCACTGCTCGGCGGCATGAAGGTGATAACCGACCAGCGCGCGGCGAAGGAGCGCGAGGTGGACGCGGCGATGGCGGCGCTCGAGGCGAAGTTGCCGACCGTCGACCGTAGCGGCGAAACGTGGAGTTCGATCCGCACCGAGTGGGACCGGATCAAGCGCGATGGCCTCGACTGGACGGCGTCTGAAAGTATCGCCGCGCACACGCAGATGATCGAGCGCCTGCTGTCCTTCCAGATTGCATTCGCAGACGCGTACGGGCTCAGCTTCGATCCGGAGCAGGAGAGCTTCTACCTGATGTCCACGGCGATCGCGCGCATGCCCTATCTCCTCGAGCGCATCGGCCGCCTGCGGGCGCGGGGATCGTCCCTTCTGGCGGGATCGGAGGCCGACGAAAACGCGCGCTTCGATTTGCGCGTGTCGTCGGCGGAAGTGCGCGCCGCGGTACGTGAAGTCGAAGTGAACACGGCGAAGATCGTCGCGCAGCGTCCGGAGCTGCGGCCGAGGCTGGAAGCGACGCTCGCCGCCTTGAACGAGAAACTGGGCGCCGTCCAGCAAGTCGTCGACGAAATCGGGGCAGGCGATCTCTACAGCACGCTGTCGAGCACGTACTTCGACATGGCGACCGCTGCGATCGACGTCGGTTACGCGCAGATGTACGACGTGCTGCTGCCGACCCTCGACGAGCTCCTGCATCAGCGCATCGAGCGCGCCGAGGACGTGCTGCGCTTCAACATCGCGGTCGTTGCCTTCGTCGTCGCGGCGATCGTCTACCTGGCGATCGGCGCCTACGCGTCGATCATCGCGAGCATCCGCGGCCTGTCGCGAGGCAGCGAACGTTTCGCCGGGGGAGACCTCACGACGCGGATCGAGCTGAAGGCGCGGGACGAACTGCGCCAGGTTGCGGACAGCTTCAACGGCATGGCGGGCGAGATGTGTGCGCTGATCGCCAAGATCCAGGGCAACTCCGGCGAAGTTGCCGACGCGGCGCGCGGCATGGCGTCGTCGTCGAAGCAGATCGATGCCGCATCGCAGAATCAGAGCGAAGCCGCGGCAAGCATGGCCGCCGCGGTCGAGCAGATGACCGTGGGCATCAGCCATATCGCCGGCAATGCCGGCAGCGCCGATGAGCTTGCGCGCCGATCGGGCACGCTCTCCCGTGAAGGAGGCGAGATCGTCGCTGCGGTCGTCGCGGAAATCCGAGAAATCGCCGCGTCGGTCGCGCAGTCGGCGCAGACGATCGAGGAGCTGGGCCGCAGTTCGGGGCAGATTTCGTCGATCGTCGCGGTGATCAAGGAGATCGCCGACCAGACGAACCTGCTCGCGCTGAATGCGGCGATCGAAGCCGCGCGGGCCGGCGAGCAGGGGCGGGGATTCGCTGTCGTCGCCGACGAAGTGCGCAAGCTCGCCGAGCGGACGACGCAATCGACGCTGCAGATCGCGCAGACGGTGGAGGCGATCCAGAAGGGTTCGCGCGACGCGGTCGAGGGCATGCAGCTCGGGGTCGAGCGAGTCAATGCCGGGGTCGTGCGAGCGGAGCGCGCCGGGGAGGCGATGGCACGAATCCAGGACGAGGCCGGGCGCGTGGTGGAAACCGTCGCGGAAATCTCGGACGCGCTGCGCGAGCAAAGCGCCGCGTCGGCCGAGATCGCGCGCAACGTCGAGACGATCGCGCAGATGACCGACGAGAACACGTCGGTCGCTGCCGAGAGCCATCGTGTCGCCGACCGCCTCGAAACCCTCGCCGGCGGCCTGTTGCAGGACGTCGGCCGCTTCAAGGTGACGTGACGCGAACCGCGTATCGGGGCCCGGCCGGATTACGCGACCGGGAACGCTGACGCCGGATGAGGCTGCACTGCGTGGCGCAGCGTGTCGGACGGGAGTTCGCCGAACATCATTTTGTAATCGGCGGCGAAGTGCGACAAATGCCAGAAGCCCCAGCGCGCCGCGATGTCGGCGACCGACTCCTGCCCGTATGCCGCATTCTTCAGCGCCCGCCGCACCCCGTTCAGGCGCATCGCGCGCAGGAAGCTGACCGGATTCAGGTTGAGGATGTCCTGGAAACTGTATTGCAAGGTGCGGCGCGAGACCTTCAATTCGGTGCACAGGTCCGCGACTGTGATGGGTTCGTCGATGTGCGCGCGCATGTATTCGCGAGCGCGGTCGACGATCTGCTGCCGTCCGCGTCCGGCGCCCGTGCAGCGGCTGCCAGAGTCGGAGGCTTCGTTGATCGCGGCGATCAGACTGCCATAGATCGCCTGCTCGAGCCCCTTGCGCGTCTGCGCGTGACGCAGCAGCGCGGGCGTGGCCTCGAGGCTCGCCATCACCGTCAGCAGGAAGGAACGCAGCGTCGAGACCTGTTCGGGCGTGGCGGCGAGCACGCGCCG
Source organism: Aromatoleum sp. (assembly GCF_036675785.1). Taxonomy (NCBI): domain Bacteria; kingdom Pseudomonadati; phylum Pseudomonadota; class Betaproteobacteria; order Rhodocyclales; family Rhodocyclaceae; genus Aromatoleum; species Aromatoleum sp. The sequence continues at coordinate 37,201 of NZ_JAKFEF010000017.1, read as the reverse complement.
CTTGCCCATTTCGGCTTCGATGTCCCGATGCTCGACCCTCGCCGCGTAGTCGTTGAACATCCGGGCGTCAGTCGTGACCGCGACGACGTCGTGGACCCTCGGCGTGCGGTAATCGAGCTCGTCGCCGCCGCGCAGCGTGATCAGCGAGTCGAGTGTGCAGGCTTCGCCGCAGTACCAGCCGTTGCCGTCGACTTCGACGGGCACGCCCACGGTGCGCGAGCCTTCCCACGCGTAACCGATCTCGTGAACCACCTGGTTCGTGCGCTCGCGAAAAATCTGGATGTTGTCGAACCAGAACTCGCCGAACTTGCCCGCGAAAGCGCCCGCCGAGAGCTGGTCGTAGCGCTGCCGCCAATGCTGCAGGCAGGACGCGTGGTCGTCCGCGTCGCGGGTGTCGAGCCGCACGACGGAAAAAGCATCGTCGCCGCCGGATGCCGCAACCGCGTTAGCCGTTGCCGCTGAAAGAGCTTCCATTCGGCCTGTCTCCTGACCGGAAAGTTTGTGTTGATGCTTTCTTTATGTTCTTCAGGGTAATACCAAATCCTTACCGCGAACAAGCCTTTATTGACCGGCCGGTCGGGGATTCAAGGCGGCTCTCATAACGCGACCGAAAGGGCTACTGTCGTCATGGTAGTTTGACTAGGAGCAATTCCGGATGCAGCAATCCATTCGACCCCCGAGAAGCGCGGCGAAGACGTCGGCGCCCGGAGCATTTGCCGATTTCGGATAACGCATCCGCGAAACGCGTTCCTACAATCCGCCTCACCGATGCAGCCGGCACCACGCTGCAATCGGACAAAAGCAGCCGCCGCGGATACAGCGAGCGGACGAGGAGACAACGGAAGCGGACCACAGCGTCCGCATTCCGGCGGAGGAGGAGGTCGACAAATGACTCGGCACGAAGCAACGCTTTCCGGCTTTGCCACGCAGTCCGCATCCCGCAGCCCGGTGCCGCCGGCCCCGGCACAAAGCCCCGCACGCCGCGGCGCGCCCTTCACCGTCTCCTTCCAGTACCCCCACCCCTCGAACCGTCGGTCGTCCTGATCGTCCACGGCCGGCCGCGGCAGCTCGCGCATTGCCGATCGAGCCGCTCCAGCGTGCCGGCCATCGGTGTGCGCAGACCCGCGGAGACGCGCGTGCAACACAGAAGCTGCAGGGAACACAACCAGAGCGAGGAGACGAAAGTGACCAGAACAACTAGCAAACTGCCCCGCATCGGCCTCATCTGTTTCGCCGTGGCGGCGGTTGCCGCCAGTCCGGCGGCGCGGGCCGTCGCAACCGAGGCAGAGGCCGCCAGTCTGGGCAAGGCCCTGACCCCGATCGGCGCGGAGGCCGCAGCGAGCAAGGACGGTGCGATTCCGACATGGAGCGGCGGAATGACCCAGGTGCCGGGCGGATGGAAACCAGGCCATCTCGATCCGTTCAAGGACGACAAGCCGCTGTACTCGATCGACGCCTCGAACCTCGACAAGTACACCGACAAGCTGTCGGCGGGGCAGATCGCGCTGATCAAGACTTACAAGGGCTACCGGATGGACGTGTATCCGAGCCGCCGCACCTGTCCCGTGCCGGACTTCGTCGCGACGCAGACGAAGAAGAACGCGACCGCTGCGAAGCTCGGCGGCGACGGCTGGCAACTCGAGCAGGTGTTCGGCGCCGGCGTGCCGTTCCCGGTGCCGAAATCCGGCGCCGAGGCGATGTGGAACTACAAGCTGCGCTATACCGGCCTCGGCCGCCGCGCGCAGATCTCCGCGCTGATGCCCGAGAAGGACGGCAGCTACGTCGAGAACAAGCAGTGGGCGTACGAGATGTACCCGTTCAACGACCCGAAGGTGACCGGGCCCGCGGACGTCGGCAGCGTCGAGTCGAAGCTGCTGTACGACGTGATGTCGCCGCCGTCGCGCGCCGGCGAGGGGTACCTGATGCACACGTACATCGACAAGCCGCAGGACGCGTGGATCTACTTCCCCGGCCAGCGCCGCGTGCGCCGCTCGCCGACCTTCGCGTATGACAACCCCGTCGCCGGTTTCGACAACCTGTACTTCGTCGACCAGATCAACATGTTCACCGGCGCGCTCGACCGCTACGACTACAAGCTCGTCGGCAAGAAGGAGATGTACGTGCCGTACAACTCCTACAAGCTGATCGACAAGACCCGCAAGTTCAAGGACATGCTCGGGGCCGAGTACGTTAACCGCGACCTGATGCGCTACGAGCCGCACCGCGTGTGGGTCGTCGAGGCGACGGTGAAGGCGGACAAGCGCCATTCGTTTGCGAAGCGCGTGTTCCACTTCGACGAGGACTCGTGGGCGCTGTTGCAGGTCGACATGTACGACGCGAAGGGCAACCTGTGGCGCGCTCAGGAAGGCAGCCTGTGGGCCGCTCCGGACGTCGGCGCGTGCATCACGTACGAGACGCAGATGTACGACCTCGTCGCGCGCCGCTACGTCGTCGACAACTGGACCGCCGAAGGCGAAGTGCTCGACCTGACCGCGGCGAAGGATGGCCGGATCACGGCCGCGAACTTCACGCAGGACGAAATGCGCCGCCGCGGCGAGCGCTGACCGACCGATCTCAGGGAGAAACCCAATGAAAACAAAGACGATCCAGAATCGTCGGGGCACGCTCGCGCCTTCGATCCTCGCACTCTCGGTCGCGGCGGCCTGCTGGTCGCCGGCCGCCCACGCGTTCCGCTTCGGCTCCGAGGACGGGCTGTCGGGCAACTTCGACAGCACGATCTCGTTCGGCGTCGCGAAGCGTCTGCAGTCGCCGAGTTGCCGGACGATCAGCAACGACAGCGGCGGCTGCAACAACGGCACCAACAACGAGCTGTCGCGCGTCTACAACCTCGACGCGCTCACCGGCTACGCGAACGCCGACTTCAACTACACGAACTTCGACGACGGCACGCTGAACTACGATAAGAACGACATCGTGTCGGCGGCGCTGAAGGGGACGCACGACCTGTCGCTGAAATACCCCGGCGGCTGGAGTGCGCTGGCGCGGGTGAACTGGTTCCACGACTGGAAGGCCGACGACACGCAACGCACCGACGTCGCGAGCGAGGCGACCGACGACGCGACGCTGCTCGACCTGTGGGTCGCGAAGACGTTCAGCGTCGGCGATCGCCGCGGCAAGGTGAAGCTCGGCAACCAGGTGATCTCGTGGGGCGAGGACATCTTCATCGTCGGCGGCGTCAACCAGATCAACGCGATCGACCTGCAGAAGTTCCACGTGCCGGGCACACAGCTGAAGGAGATCTTCATCCCGGCGCAGATGATTTCGGGTTCGATGGACCTCACCGAAAAGCTCGGCGTCGAGGCGTATTACCAGTGGCGCTGGAACGGCTTCAAGTTCGACCCGTCGGGCACGTTCTTCTCGGTCGCGGACGTGCTGGGCAAGGGGCGCCGAGTCGCCTATGTGCCCACCAGCATTGTTCATGACTTTGAAGCCGTCGGTGCATTTCCCCTTGGCACATGTGAGGCGCTGCCCAACGGTCGTTGCGGCGACGACGCGGGACTGCCCGACGCTGCTCTCGTCAATCTCGGCGTCGCTACGCCGTATCTCGGCCAGCGTGAACCGAAGAAAGACGGTCAGTACGGCGTCAACTTCCGCTACAACGCTGAAGAAATCGACACCGAGTTCGCCTTCACGTACCAGCGCTACCACGACAAGCTGCCGTTCCTCGGCTTCACCGGCAACACCGCGGGCGCGGTCACCGGCTACTTCCTCGCTTACGGCGAGGACAAGGACCTGTACGCGATCTCGGCGAACACGAAGCTGATGAACATCGCGATCGGCGCCGAGCTGTCGTACCGCCCGGACGACAGCGTCGGCATCGACCCGACCGTGCCGTTCGGGAACATCTTCGGCGGTGCGTCGAGCAAGTTCAGCATTTACGAGCACGGCAGCAACCCCGGCTTCGTCGAGGAGGAGAAGTATCAGTTCCACCTGACCGGCTTCTACACCTTCTCGCACAACGACCCGCTCGGCGGCGTCGCGAAGGCGCTCGGCGCGACCGACGGCTTCATCCTCGCGGAGGCTGCGGTCGCGCATTACCCGGGGCTCGACACGAGCGGCGTGACGCCGTACTTCCTGCCGAACTACGACATCCCGGACAAGACCTCGTGGGGCTACGTCGTCGAGGCGGCGCTGAACTATCCGAACGTCTGGGACTCGGGCGTGACGCTGACGCCGCAGATCGACTGGTACCACGACGTCGACGGCACGACGCCGAACGGCTTGCCGTTCGTCGAGGGCCGCAAGGCGCTGACGCTGTCGCTGTTCGCGAACTACCGCGACAACTGGAAGGGGGCGATCCAGTGGGTCAACTTCTCCGGTGGCGGCGCGAACAACCTGATGCGCGACCGCGACTTCCTGGCCGCAAGCATTTCGCGTTCATTCTGATGAGAGCGCCGGCGCGGCGGGGAGCCTTCCCCGTGCGCGCCGGCCGACCGGATTCCCGACATGATTGAGACACTCGTAGTCGCCCTGCAGCGGATGTGCTTCCGGCACCGCCTGCCGATCCTCGTCGCGCTGCTCGGCTTTACCGCGGTCATGGCGGTTTTCGCGTCGCGCCTCGAAATGAGCGCCGGCTTCGACAAGCAGTTGCCGCAAAACCACGAATACATCCGCACCTTCAACCAGTACCGCGACGTGCTGTTCGGCGCGAACCGCATCATCGTCACCGTCGAAGCGAAAAACGGTGACATCTGGAACGAGAAGGCGCTGACCAAGCTGTACGACGTCACGCAGGCGCTGTTCTTCATGAAGGGCGTCGACCGGCGCACGGTGACGTCGCTATGGACACCGAACACCCGCGCCGTGCAGATCACCGAAGAGGGCATGAAGGCCGAGGACGTCATCGGCGGCGACGTCACGGTGAAGACGCTGACGCCGGAAAAGATCGCCGCGGTGCGCGAGCGCACGGTGATCGGCGGCTTCATCGGCAGCCTCGTCGCGAACGACTCGTCGTCGGCGATGGTCGTCGCCGAGCTCGCCGACCCCGACCCGCAGACCGGCGAGCGGCTCGACTACACGGAATTCAGCCAGCGGCTCGAGCGCGAAGTGCGCGCCGCCTTTACCGACGACGACATCCGCATCCGCATCATCGGTTTCGCGAAGCAGATGGGCGACATCTCGGAAGGCGCGACGAGCGTCATCGAGTTCTTCGCGCTCGCGTTCCTGCTGACGGCCGCCGCGGTCTATTGGTACACCCGCTCGTGGCTGCTGACCTTCCTCCCGCTCGCGTGCTCGCTGGTGTCAGTCGTCTGGCAGTTCGGCACCATCACGCTGCTCGGTTTCGGCCTCGACCCGCTCGCGATCCTCGTGCCCTTCCTCGTGTTCGCCATCGGCGTGTCGCACGGCATCCAGCAGGTGAACTACATCGCGAAGGAAGTCATCAACGGCGCCGACGGCTACACCGCCGCGAGCCGCAGCTTCACCGGGCTCCTCGTGCCGGGCACGCTCGCGCTGATCACCGCGTTCGTCGGCTTCGCGACACTGGTGCTCGTGCCCATCCCGATGATCCGCGAGCTCGCGATTACCGCGTCGGTCGGCGTTGCGTACAAGATCGTCACGAACCTGATCATGCTGCCCATCGTCGCGAGCTACTTCCGTTTCGACGACGCCTTCGTCGAACGCGCGGCGAAAGTCGAGGCGCTGCGCAATCGCGCGATGGCGTCCCTCGGCGTGCACATCGCGAACCCGCGCAATGCCGCGATCGGCACGCTCGTCTGCGTCGCGCTGATGGCGGTCGCGGTGTGGCAGAGCCAGGGGCGGCACGTCGGCCACGTGCTGCCGGGCGCGCCGGAGCTGCACGACGATTCGCGCTACAACCAGGACGTCGAGGCGGTCGTCGCGCGCTATGCGCTCGGCCTGGACATGCTGACCGTCGTCGTCGAAACGCCCGCCGACGGCTGCTACCGCCACGACGTGATGAGCTACCTCGACCGCCTGAGCTGGTATCTCGCGAACGTGCCGGGCGTGCTGTCCGCGCAGTCGCTGCCGGGCATGACGAAGCTCGCCGCGTCCGGCGTCAATGAAGGCAACCCGAAGTGGGCCGCGCTGCCGCAGGAGGAGCTGACACTCGGCGAGGCGGTGCGCCAGGTGCCGGAGGGGATGCGGCTCTACAACCCGGACTGCACGCTGCTGCCGGTGAACCTCTATCTCGCCGACCACAAGGCTTCGACGATCAAGGACGTCGTCGCCGCGGTGAAGCACTTCCGCGACACGCAGCCGTTCCCCGGCGTCACGGTGCGTCTCGCGAGCGGCAACGCCGGCGTGCAGGCCGCCACGAACGAAGTCGTCGAACACTCCGAGCTGCCGATGATGCTCTACGTCTACGCGACGATCCTCGCGCTGGTGTTCGCGGTGTATCGCGACTGGCGCGCGATGGTCGCGTGCTGCGTGCCGCTGACGCTCGCGACCTTCCTCGGCTACTGGTTCATGAAGGAGCTCGACATCGGCCTGACGGTCGCGACGCTGCCGGTGATGGTGCTCGCGGTCGGGATCGGCGTCGATTACGCGTTCTACATCTACAACCGGCTGCAGATGCACATGGCGCACGGCGAGGACATCGTCACCGCGTTCAAGCAGGCGCTGCGCGAAGTCGGCGTCGCGACGGTCTTCACCGCGGTGACGCTGTCGATCGGCGTCGCGACCTGGTCGTTCTCGGCGCTCAAGTTCCAGGCCGACATGGGGATGCTGCTGACCTTCATGTTCATGATGAACATGATCATGGCGATCACGCTGCTGCCCGCGCTCGCGGTGACGATCGACATGCTGATTCCGCGCCGCGGCCCGGTCCGCGCGCCGCTGATGGCGCACTGAGGAGATGCCGGTGATGAGAACGAAGCCTTTCGGACATCCTCTGCCGATCCTCGGCGCCGCGCTCGCCGCGATGCTCGTCGGCGCCCCGGCCGCGCTCGCGGCGAATCCGGTCACGCCGATTCCGGCGATGACGGCGCGGCTCGCCGCGAAGCTGCCGCTTACGGCGCTGGTACGGGCGGGCGCCGCGCTCGTCGCGGTCGGTGATTACGGCACGGTGATCCGCTCGACCGACGACGGCAGGACCTGGCAGCAGGCGCGCGTCCCCGTCAGCTCGCCGCTGACGTCGGTGCATTTCGTCGACGAGCGCCGCGGCTGGGCAGTCGGGCACGGCGGGGTGATCCTCGCAAGCTCCGACGGCGGCGCGACGTGGCAACTTCAGACGGTCCTCGACGAGCGCCCGGTGCTGCTGTCGGTGCATTTCGTGGACGAGCGCCGCGGCTACGCGGTTGGTGCGTACGGCGCCGCATTCCGCAGCGACGACGGCGGCGCGACCTGGGAGCCGATGGCGGTCGGCGAGGGCAACGACGCCGACATGCACCTTAACCACCTCTTTTCGACGCGCGGCGGCGCGCTCTTCATTGCCGCGGAGGCGGGCCTCGCATTCCGCTCGGACGACCAGGGCGCGAGCTGGACGAAGCTCGCGACCGACGTTTCCGGCTCGCTGTGGAGCGGATTCGAAAGCGCCGACGGCGAGGTCGTGCTGCTCGGGATGACCGGCAAGGTCATCGCGAGCCGCGACCGCGGAGAGACCTGGAAATCCCGCGAGACCGGCACCGAGCAGTCGCTGACCGCCGGGGTCGTGCTTGCCGACGGCGGACTGCTCGTCGTCGGTGCCGGCGGCGTCATGCTGCGGAGCAGGGCGGGGAGTCCGTTCGAACTCGAGATTCGCGCCGATCGGCAGAACCTCGCCGCGGTCGCCGCCGCGCCGGCCGGCAACGTCGTCCTCGCGGGCCAGCTCGGCGTCGAGCGGCTGGAGCGCACCCGATGAACCACAAGAAACCGGAGCCCCATGTGCTGACAAGACTGATGGCCCTGCTGACGGGCGACCTCGAAGCGCGCAGCACCGAGACCGGCCCGTTCGAGCGCCGCCACGTCGCGGTCGCGGCGTTGCTGCTCGAAGCGATGTACGTCGATCACCGCGCGAGCGAGCGCGAGCATGCCGCGGTGAACCGACTGCTGCGCGAGCGATTCAACCTGCCCGAAGAGACGGTGCGGGAGCTGATCGCGGTCGCCGACGAGCGCTACGCCGAAGTGCTCGACGACTGGGAGTTCGCCGAGGCGGTGCGCGCCGGCTTCGCTCCGGCCGAGCGCCAGGAAGTGCTGACGATGCTATGGGAAGTCGCGTACGCCGACGGCAACCTCGTGGTGCTCGAGGACCGGCTGCTGAACCGGCTCGCCGAGCAGCTCGAACTCGACGCGGAGGCGTCCGATGCCGCCCGCGCGACCGCCGTCGCCCGCGCCGGCCTGCTGATCGACGGCGCAGCCGGCAACTGAAAAAAATCCCGCCAGCGCCCGGCTGCCCCGGCCGCGGCGATGGCGGCGAATACAACGACAAGACCACAGGAGACGAACATATGGAGCGGTACCCCGGACAACTGTTGAGCGACGCGACGCGGCGATTCCTCGCGCAGCCGCGGCGGATGCTGATCGGCGCCGACTGGGTCGACTCGGCTACCGGCGAGACGCTGAAGGTCATCGACCCCGCGAGCGGGGAGCCCTTCGCCACCGTGCCGGCCGGTGGCGCGGTCGACATCGACCGCGCGGTCGCCGCCGCGCGTCGCGCGTTCGAATCCGGCGATTGGCCGAAGATGCGCCCGGTCGATCGTGAGCGCCTGCTGCTGAAGTTCGCCGACCTCGTCGAATCGAACGCGCAAGAACTCGCCGAGATCGAGTCGCTCGACAACGGCAAGTCGATCGTCATGGCCCGTCACGTCGACGTCGCGCTGGTCGTCGACTTCCTGCGCTACATGGCGGGCTGGGCGACGAAGATCGAAGGCTCGACGATGGACCTGTCGGTGCCGCTGATGCGCGACAGCGAGTTCTTCGGCTTCACGCGGCGTGAGCCGGTCGGCGTCGTCGGCGCGATCATCCCGTGGAATTTTCCGCTGCTGATGGCCGCATGGAAGGTCGCCCCGGCGCTGGCGACTGGTTGCACGATGGTGCTCAAGCCCGCCGAGGAAACCCCGCTTTCGGCGCTGCGCTTCGCCGAACTCGCGCTCGAAGCCGGCTATCCCGCGGGCGTGCTGAACGTCGTGACCGGCCTCGGCCACACGGCCGGCGCCGCGCTCTCGTCGCACAAGGGCATCGACAAGGTCGCCTTCACCGGTTCGACCGAAATCGGCAAGCTCGTCGGCAAGGCCGCGCTCGACAACATGACGCGGATGTCGCTCGAACTCGGCGGCAAGAGCCCGGTGATCGTGCTCGACGACGCCGACGTCTCGGCGGCCGCGGCGGGCGCCGCGCAGGCCATCTTCTTCAACCAGGGGCAGGTGTGTACCGCCGGTTCGCGCCTCTTCGTGCACAAGAGCCGCTTCGACGAGGTCGTCCAAGGGCTCGCCGGCATCGCCGCGGGCATGAAGCTCGGGGCAGGCATCGACCCGACGACGCAGGTCGGCCCCCTCGTGTCCGCGGTGCAGCAGAAGCGCGTGCTCGGCTACATCGAGAGCGGACTCGGCGAAGGGGCGCGCGCGGCGACCGGCGGTGCAGCGGGCGAGGGAGCGGGCTTCTTCGTCAAGCCGACCGTGCTTGTCGACACGACCGACGACATGAAGGTCGTGCGCGAGGAGATTTTCGGCCCGGTCGTTGTCGCGATGCCGTACGACGACCTCGACGAAGTCGCGCGCCGCGCGAACGACACGCCGTACGGCCTCGCCGCGAGCATCTGGTCGAACGACCTCGCCCGCGTGCATCGCCTGATCCCGAAGATCAAGGCCGGCACGGTGTGGGTGAACTGCCACAACATCCTCGACAACGCGATGCCCTTCGGCGGCTTCAAGCAGTCGGGGATCGGGCGCGAGATGGGTCGCGCGGTGCTCGACCTGTATACCGAAACCAAGTCCGTGATCATGGCGCTGTGAGCGCGCGGGCCGCCGTCGCGCGGCCCGGATCGTCACCGGAACACAGGGAAATGGAGGCTGATGTGAAAGGGCAGGGGAACGGATGGATTCGACGCCGTGTGCGTCAGGCGGGGGCGCTCGCGTTGGCGCTCGGCGCGTTCGGGGCGACGGCGGCGACCGGAGACGACGCCGCCGGGCAGAAATTGATCGAGTCGAAGTGCGGCGCCTGTCACCTCGACAACGGCAAGCTCGACCGCATTCCCGAGATTCGCAAGTCGCCCGAAGGCTGGGACATGACGGTCGTGCGGATGGGGATCTGGCACAAGGTCGAGCTGACCCCGGATGAGCGGCGGCAGGTCGTGAAATATCTCGCCGACCGGCAGGGGCTTGCGCCGTCCGAGAGCGCGCCGTTCCGCTTCCTCACCGAGCGCCGGCCGAACATGCAAGACACACCGCCGGACGAGGAGCTCGCGCAGATGTGCGGGCGCTGCCACAGCTTCGGCCGCGTCGCGCTGCAGCGTCGCGACGAGGGGGAATGGCTCAAGCTGATGCACACCCATCTCGGCCAGTTTCCGAGCGCCGAGTATTCGGCGATGGGGCGCGACCGCAACTGGTGGGAGATAGCGCGCGACAAGATGCCTTCGAGGCTCGCGGCGCTCTATCCGAAGAACACCGACGCGTGGCGCGACTGGAGCGCCAAAAAGCCCGCGGACGCCGCGGGACGCTGGGTCGTCGCTGGCGAGCGCGCGGGCTGGGGGCCGTACACCGGCACGATGACGGTCGTCGCGCAGGGGCAGGACCGCTACGACGTCCGCTACGAGCTGCGCTTCCGCGCCGGCAACACCGTGCGCGGGCACGGCGACGCGATCATCTACACCGGCTACGAATGGCGCGGCTCGGCGCAGCTCGGCAACGAGGACACTCGCTCGGTCTTCGCGCTGAACGAGGACGGTTCGCGCATCGGCGGGCGGTGGTTCCTGAAAGGGGCGGACGAGATCGGCGCGAGCTTCGAAGCAGTGCGCGCCGACGAGGCGACGAAGAACGCGCTCGTGTCGGTCACGCCGCGGATGCTGCGCGCGGGCGACGTCGTCGACGTCACGCTGACCGGTGCCGGGCTCGACCCGGCGGTCGATTTCGGCGCAGGCGTCGAGGTCGTCGAATGGCTGAACAAGGCGGCCAACGAGCTGCGGCTGCGCGTGAAGGTCGCGCCGAACGCGCCGGTAGGCGTTCACAAAGTTGCGGTCGGTGGCCGCCCGTCGGACCGTACCGTCGCGGTCTACCGCAGTTTCGACAGCGTCCGCGTCGAACCCGCGTACGGCGTCGCGCGGCTCGGCGGCGGCACGATCGCGCCGGTCAGCGCGCAGTTCGACGCGGTCGCGTTCCTCGACGGGCCCGACGGCAAGTCCGGCACGGACGACGACATCCGCCTCGGCAGCGTGCCGGCAAAGTGGTCGACCGCGCCGTTCGACGAGCGCGCGAAGCACGACGACGACGTGCGCTTCGCCGGCTACATGGAGCCGCACGGCCGCTTCGTGCCGTCGTTCGCCGGGCCGAACCCGGCGCGCGGCAACGTCAACAACGTCGGCAACCTCGCGGTCGTCGCGACCGTCAAGGACGGCGAGCACTCGCTCGACGCCAAGGGCCAGCTGATCGTCACCGTGCAGCGCTGGAACCCGACCACGCTGCGCTAACGGAGAGCCTGACATGACGACACTTCAGATCCAGCCGCACAACTACCGGTCGATCCGTTCGGGTGGCCGGCAAGTGCTGCTGCACGTGCCGACGACGTCGATCTTCGAACTCGACCCGGCGGCGTCCGACCTGCTCGGGCTGTTCGAATCGACGCCCGCGGTCGCGCCGGACGACATCCAAACGCGCTTCGACGGCCGTTATTCGCCGGGCGAGTTGTGCGACAGCCTCAGCGACTTCATCGACCTCGGCATCGTCGCGCCGCAGCCGAAGCACTACGAGATCCCGGCGCGCGTGGTCGAGCGCTCGCCGCTGAAGACGCTCGTGCTGACGCTCACCACCGGCTGCAACCTCGGCTGCAGCTACTGCTACCGCGAGGACCTGACCTCGCCGAAGCACTCGGCGGTGATGGACTACGAGACCGGCACGCGCTCGATCGACCTGCTGATGCAGGAGGCGAGCGAGAACGAGCGCGTCGCGATCGTGTTCTTCGGCGGCGAACCGCTGACGCGCATCGCGGTGATCCGCGATCTCGTCGAGTACGCGGAGGAGAAATCCGCCGCGGTCGGCAAGGCGGTCGAGTTCTCGCTGACGACGAACGCGACGCTGCTCACCGACGAGATCATCGACTTCCTCGACGCGCACCGCTTCGGCATTACCGTCAGCATCGACGGCGACCAGGCTCAGCACGACCGCCACCGGCGCACGATCGCCGGCGGCGGCACGTACAAGACGGTCGCGATGCGCGTGAAGCGCCTGCTCGAGCGCTACCAGTCGAAACCGGTCGGCGCGCGCGTCACGCTCGCGACCGGCAACCTCGATGTCTCCGCCATTTACAAGCACCTGCACGACGAACTGGGCTTCTTCGAAGTCGGCTTCGCGCCGGCGACCGCCGGTCCGGACTCGCCGGTCGGGCTGAGCCGGGAGGAACTCGACATCGTGTTCGAAGCGTTCAAGACGCTCGGCCGCGAGTACGTCTCCGAGGCCAAGCGCGGACGCCGCCACGGATTCGGCAACATGCAGCAGCTGATGACCGACCTGTGGATGGGCACGAGGAAGGTCCTGCCGTGCGGCGCCGGCGTCGGGCTGCTCGCGGTCGGCACCGGCGGCAAGATCTCGCTGTGCCACCGCTTCACCGGATCGGATCTCGAGACGTTCGGCGACGTGACGAGCGGCATCGAGCGCGACGCGCTGTCCGTGTTCATGACCCGCGCACAGGCGCCGCATTCGGCCTGCCAGGCGTGCCCCGCGCGCAGCCTGTGCGCCGGTGGCTGCTACCACGAATCGTATTCCCGCTCCGGCGACCCGTTCCTGCCGACCTTCGAGTACTGCGAGCAGATTCGCGAATGGACGGCATTCGGCCTCGAAGCCTTCGGCGAGATTGCCCTCGCCAATCCGGCGTTCTTCAACGCCGCCATCGAACAAAGGAGTGCCCTGCAATGAAACGACTGCGAGCCCTGAACCACAAGGCGCACCTGCTCGAGCAGGCGACGCAGGACGGCCACAAGGAGGAGGTGCAGCTGATGAGCAGCGTCGTCGGCTGCACGACGACCTTCGACCCCGGCTGGGAAGTCGACGCCTTCGGCGGCCTGGCGAGCCTGTGCCAGCCGATGGAAGCGGACCTCTATGGCTGCACCGACCCGTGCTGGTGGCCGGCGCAACTCGCCGACGGCCTGAATACGGCGCGCGACTGGACCGAGGGCAAGAACTCGGCGCTGCGCGACTGGCGCGAACTGCAGACGCTGTTCCCGGGAGACTGAGCGATGAAAACCGTTGCCCTGAACAAGGCGCGAATCGCTTTGGTCGCGCTGTGCTGTGCGGCCGCCTCGGCGTCCAGCCTCGCCGCCGAGTATCTGCTGACCGTCACCCGCCCGAACAACCTCCACGTGGTCGACCCCGCGAAGCGCGCGGTCGTCCGCTCGATCGCGCTCCCCGGCGACGGTGTGCCGGGGGCGATCGCGGTGCCGAGGGACGGCAAGACGGCCTACGTGCTGACGAACCGCATGGAGAGCGTCGTCGGCGTCGATCTCGACAGCGGCAAGACGGTGTTCCGTGCCGACTTCTCGACGCCCGATCGGCGCGTCAAGGGGTTCTTCGCCGCGGCCGTCAGCGAGGACGGACGCGAGCTGTACGTGCACCAGGCGCCGGTCCGGCTCGGACGTTCCGAGTACCAGGTCGAGGACACCTACATTGCGGTGTTCGACACGTCGGATGGCATGACCGCGAAGCCGCGCCGCAGCTTCCCGGCGCCGCGCCGCATCAGCCTGCTCGCGCCGACGGGCAACCCGGACCACCTGCTCGCGCTCGGCTGGGACATGTACCTCTTCAATACGAAGACGGGGGCGATCGAGAAGACTTTCCCGATCCGCCACTGGGATCGCCCGGGGATCGGCGAGCCCGACGTGCTGGCGATGTGGGGCACGTTCGAGCAGGCGCGCGCGTTGTCGACGCCGTACTACGTCGCGAGGACCGACGTCGCGCCGGATTCGCTGGAGGCGTTCAAGGCCGGCCTCGCGGTGTTCGATCTCGATACCGAGACGCTGAAGACGGTCGAGTTCGAGAACGCGCAGACGGCGATGTTCTCGTCGGTGATCAACCCGGCCGCGCGCAATGAAGCCTTCCTCGTGATGAACCAGCTGACGAAGGTCGATTGGGAGTCGGGGCGCGTCATCAAGCGCGTGCCGGTGGAGCAGACCTTCTATGCGGTCAACATCTCCGGCGACGGCAAGGAGGTGTACATCGGCGGCGCGCTCGACAAGATCGCGATTCACGATGCGATGACGCTCGAGAAAACCGGCGAGATCATGATGCCGGGCGGCGCCGACCAGTCGATCGGCTGGATGCGGGTCGTGAAACGCTGACGCGAGGAGCGAAGCGCCTTCCGCCGGATGCCGGCAGAGGAGGCGCATGCCGAAAACCGAAGAATCGTGGAGATCGATTCATGACCAGCACTGATACCGCCACGGCCGCCCCCCCGACTCCTCGCGATCCGACGCCGCGGCCGAACCCGGACCCGACTCCCGCGCCGAATCCGGACCCGACGCCGCGGCCGAATCCGGATCCGACGCCGAGCCCGAATCCGGATCCGACGCCGAGCCCGAATCCGGATCCGACGCCGAATCCGAATCCGGACCCGGTTCTCGCCCGTCGCCCGATCGAGCTCGGTTTCGCGCTCGTCGACGAGCGCGAGCTGGCGGCCCTCGCGCTGCACGAGCGCCTCACGCGCGAGGATTGCCTCGCGGCGCTGGGGGAGGCGCGCGCCTGCGTCGCGCTGCCCGACGACGCCGCGCTCACCCATTTCTTCCTCGGCAGCGAGTTCTGCGAGCACTTGCTGCCAAGCGTCGAGTCGATCGACCGCGCGGTCGCGCTGTGCGAGCGCTGGGGACTGACTTTCGGCCTCGTCACGCCGACCGCCTGCGACGGCCTGTTCGACCCGCTGCGCGCCGCGCTCGCGCGCCTGCCCGCGGGCGCCGAAGTCACCGTCAACGACTGGGGCGTCGCGCGTCTCGTGCAGCGCGAGTTTCCCGATCTGCGCCCGGTCGCCGGGCGGCTGCTCGGCAAGATGCTCAAGGACCCGCGCCTGCCGTCGGCGACCTGGGCGAGGATGTACCCGAACGGGCTGCGCGCGGGCCCGTTCCGCGAGATTCTCGACGGTCTCGGCATCGGCCGCCTGGAACTCGACTTCCCGCCTTTCGGCGCCGCTGACATGTACGCCGGCATCGATTTCCCGGTCGGCGTGCGCGCGCCGTACGGTTACATCGCGAAGGGACGGCTCTGCAAGCTCGGCTCGCTGTCCCTCGACACGCCCGAGAAGTTCTCGGTCGGCCACCAGTGCCGGCGCGAATGTCTGGGCTTTTCCGAAGTCGGCGCGCGGCCGGGCACGCATGAACTTCACACGTCGCAGCGCGGCAACACGATGTATTACCGCCACGCCGCGGGCATGGCCGCGGCGCTCGCCGACGCGGTCGCGAACGGCTGGGTCAACCGGATCGTTCTTTCGGGAGCCTGAGATGACACTTTGCGTCCTTTTATTCGTGCAGGGCCGTTTGGTGAGCAGTTCGCAGGGCGGCGTGAACCACAAACTTCGTCGGAGCGAGGCCGCGCCGGGCGCCGCCGAGGCGCGACGGGAGGCCTGACATGAAGATTACCGCCCCGATCAGCAGCCATGCGGAAGTCGAACCGCTCGTCCGCGCGGGCGCGACCGAGCTTTACTGCGGCGTAGTGCCGCCCGACTGGGTCCAGCGCTTCAACACGTCGGGCGTCAATCGCCGCGTGTTCGGCAACCTCAACGGCTATGCGGATCTCGAACGCGTTGTCGAGAAGGCGCATGCGCTCGACGCGGCCGTCTTCCTCGTCCTCAATGCGCAGCAGTACGGCGAACAGCATCTCGATGCGCTGACCGGGATCGCCGAACGCTTTCGCAGCATCGGCGGCGAGGCCGCGATCGTCGCCGACGTTTCGCTGATCGCGTCGCTCGCCGCGAACGTGCCGGACCTCGCGATCCACGTCAGTTCGGTCGCGACCTGCCGCAACGTCGAATCGGCGCGCTTTTTCGCCGGGCTCGGCGCGCGCCGCATCATCCTGCCGCGGGATGTCACCGTCGGCGAAATCTCGGCGATTTCGGCCGCGCTCCCCGAACTCGAAATCGAAGCCTTCGTCCTCAACGATGGCTGCGTGTTCGAGGAAGGCAGCTGCCACACCGTGCACCTGCCGATGAGCAAGGGCGGCCCGATCTGCATCGACAACTACGCGTTCGAGTACCGCACGGCCGAGGGCAACACCCCGGCCCCCCGCGCGTTGCGGCGCCTCGAACGGAACGACCAGGATTACAAGCGCTGGCTGTGGTACCGCTTCGGCAACGGTTTTTCGGTCGCGCCGAACGGCTACCCGTGGGGGCCGTGCGGGGTCTGCGCGATGCCGGCGATGCACGAGGCCGGCGTGCATTCGGTGAAGATCGCCGGCCGCGAAGGCGCGAGCGAACGCAAAATCCGCAGCGTCGAACTCGTCGCCGCGGTGCTGCGGCAGATCGAGTCCGGCGAGTCCGAAGCGGAAGTCCGCGAATTCGCCGTCGGTCTGCGCGACGCGCCGGGGCACTGCGCGAGCGGGTACATGTGCTACTACCCGGAAAAACGGGGTTCGGCGTGCGAGGGAGAGGCTTCGCCGCAATCGGCTGCAGTGCTCGAGTCGGCAGACTGAGCGGCGACTCGTCGGCAGCGGAAAAGGGAGCGGGAAGCGGACGCCAGTCCCGGATCTTCCCCACCGGGGCGGGCGCCGATCTTGCATCGCCGGCGTATTCCGATTCCCCGATGGATGGCGATGTCCGCTCCCGCGAAGTTCGACGCTCTCGTCATCGGCGGAGGCCCGGCCGGACTGACGGGCGGCCTGTATCTCGCGCGCTTTCGCCGCCGCGTGCTCGTCATCGACGATGGCCGCAGCCGCGCGCTGCGCATTCCGCGGACGCACAACATGCCGGGCTATCCGGACGGGGTTGTCGGGGCCGACCTGATGTCGTCGATACACCGGCAGGCCGAGCGTTACGGCGTCGTGTTCGCGGACGGGCGGGTCGAGAAGCTCGAGAAGACCGGGGACCGCTTTTCCGCGCGCGGGCCGGGCGGCGAGATCCTGGCGCGCGTGGTTCTGCTCGCGACCGGGACGAGCGACATCGAGTCGGCCGTCTCCCACCTCGCCGAAGCGGTCCGCAGCGGTGCGGTGCGCTACTGCCCGGTTTGCGATGCGTTCGAAGTCATCGACCGGAACGTCGGCGTCATCGCGGACGGGCCGGCGGGCGTGCGTGAAGCGCTCTACCTGCGGCATTTCACGCCGCACCTGACGGTTTTCCTGCTGTCGGGCGAGAACTGCCTCGATGAGGCGAACCGGGACATGCTCGCCGCGGCGCAGATCCACCTCGTCGAAGATCCAATCGCCAGCGTTCGGTTGTCGGACGGCGCGATCGTCGTGCGGCACGGCGACGCGGAGACGCGCTGCGACTCGGTGTATAGCGCGCTCGGAATGCGCATTCACGCGGAACTCGCACCCGGCGCCGAGCGCGACGAGGACGGCTACCTCGTCACCGATCGCCGACGGCAGACAAACATCGAGGGGCTGTACGCCGCTGGAGACGTGCTGCAGGGGCTGAACCAGATCACGGTGGCGATGGGCGACGCCGCGATCGCTGCCGCGGCGATGCATCTCGCGCTGCGGCGGGGCGAGGATCGCGACCGGTGAGCCGCTCGCGGCGACGGACCGAGGATGGCTGGCTCGGGGCGCCGGGCTGCGGTCGACCGAGGATGGGGGCAGGTGGGCGTGGAGCGGCGACCGGTCGTGATCTCAGTCCGTCGGATCGTGGCGGGTGAACTGTAAGAATGTGTTTCGTTCGTCCGCCTGGCCAGTGAAAACGATCGCATACCTCAGGCGCGTATGGCCGGCCGTCATCTGGTGCTTCCACCGGGGCGGCGCGGCGAAGTGCGCGAACGTCATCGTTGCGACGTCGGCCCAGCGGTTGCGGGCTGGGCGTGGCTGGGAAAGAATGCTTCACCGCACAAAAATACTGCTTCCGCGGTAGGAACATTCGAGGGCGCGAACCGACACGAACGCGTCGCGCTCGAAGCTGAACCCGGCGGTTCGCGCCGCCATATTGCAGGCCCTGCCTGGACCTTCCGACGGTCCTATTCGGGGCTGAGTCCCGGATCGTCGATGAAGCTTTTCTCCGCCTGGCCCCGCTGGGTCCAAGTCCTGTTCGCCGTTTTTTCCTTTGTTGCCGTCGTCGCTGCCTGGGTCGCCGTTGACTATCGGAGCCACGCGCCCGGCCTAGTCGGCAAGACCGCGCTGGCGCAGGAATTCGAAGCCGCCCCGCGGGCGTGGCTCGACCACCCGCTCGACGCCTCCGCGTTCGCGCAACGGCTCGAACGCAACGAGATCGCGGCGCTCGCGGTCGATGGTCAGCGCGTGCTGGCGACCACGCGCGGCGGCGAACGGTTCAGTACCGAGCTCGTCGGCGGCGAGCAGAGCCTGCTGACTCGTCTCGAAACGCTCAGCCGCGAACAGGGTTTCGCCCTGACGAGCGTCACCGTCGATCCACGCACCGTCGGCGAGCGGCTTGCCGCGAGCACCGGGAGCGTGCTCGAACGCCTCGTCACGCTGCTGACGGTCGCCGCGATGATTGGTCTGGGCGTGTATCTGGTGCGCCAGGGCGCGATGGGTGGCGGTGCGAAGGCGAAGCTCGCCGAGAAGCCCGACACGACTTTCGCCGATGTGGTCGGCGCCTCGGACGCGAAGACGTCGCTCCAGCAGGTCACCGCGTTCATGCGCGACCCGCAGAAATATCTCGCGCTCGGCGCCAAGCCGCCGCGCGGCGTGCTGCTCGAAGGTCCGCCGGGAACCGGCAAGACCCTGCTCGCCCGCGCGCTCGCCGGCGAATGCAAGGCGAACTTCATCGCCGTCGACGGCTCACATTTTTCGAGCATGTTCTACGGCCAGGGCATCTCGAAGGTGCGTGAGCTGTTCGCGACCGCGCGCAAGAATTCGCCGTGCATCATCTTCATCGACGAGTTCGACGGCATCGGCAAGCGTGCGAGCGGCGCGAAGGTCGAGGGCGGACAGTCCGAAGAGAATCGCATCATCAACAAGCTCCTCGTCGAGATGGACGGCTTCTCGGCGTCCGACAACATCGTCGTGATCGGCGCGACGAACCACGTCGGTAACGTCGACGATGCGCTGAAGCGGCCGGGGCGCTTCGATCTGGTCGCCCGCGTCGCCCTGCCAACTGTGACTGACCGGCGCGAGCTCTTCGAGCTCTGCCTCAGTCGCGTCAAGTCTGATGCGGGTCGGATCGACACCGAAGGCCTCGCTCGCGCGAGCAGCGGCCTGTCGCACGCCGACATCACGAACATCGTGAACCGCGCGACCGTGCTTGCCGCAGAAACGGGCGCGGACGCAGTCACCCAGGGCCACGTGCACCGCGCACTCGAGAGCCACCAGCTCGGCGGCGAAGTGTCGAGCCTGAAAGCGGTGTTCACCGAGACGCACCGCGAACGGATCGCGGTCCACGAGGCCGGCCATGCGCTGGTCGCCCACGTGCTCAAGGCGGGGCGGGTCGAACGGATCAGCATCGAGCCGCGGGGTCAGGCGCTGGGCGTGACGTTCGTCAGCCGCGAAGACGAGGTGCCGCTGTACGGCGAGCGCGAGCTGAAGGCGCGCCTGTCGATGCTGCTCGCCGGCCGCGAGGCGGAATTGATGAGCTACGGCAATACGACGTCGGGCGCCTCTGACGACCTCAAGCGCGCGTCCGAACTCGCGATCGAGATGGTCAGCGCGATGGGGTTCTCGCACGAGTTCGGCCTGCTGAGCCTGCAGGGTGTGCCCGAAGCGCTCGTCGGCCCGCACATTCAGGAACGCGCGCTCGGCGAGGCCCGCGCGATGCTAGAAACCGCGCAGCGGGCCTGTCGCGACACGCTCGAGCGTTACCGCAATGTGCTGCACGCGCTGACCACGGCGCTGCTGAAGGAAGACACGGTGTCCGGCGCGCTGCTGCGCGAAATGCTGCCGGTGCATGATTTCCACGCCGGCGCGGCGAACGACGCCGCCGCGCTGCGCGTCGCGATGGAAACCGCATCCGCACCGGCGTGAAGCCCGTCATCAGGCGGGCGGACGGCGGGTTGGTCAGGTTGCGATCGAAATCGCGTCAGCGTGGAGCGCTTGTCGGCCGCGAAGCGGCTGACGTTCATCGGGATCTCCAGATTCGTTCAATAGAAGCGAATGCTGGTAGTTTCCCGTTATTCCGGCTGCGTGACAGACGATTGGCCGCAGACGCGGTTCACATCCCGAACGCGTACGAGTCCATCGCGAGCATCCCGTAGCGCACGTCCTGCTCCGCAAAGCGCCGGATCGTCGCCCCTTCACCGGCGGCGCCGAGCGCGAACATCAGCGGCACGAGGTGCTCGTCGGTCGGATGGGCACGCTCGGCGTGGGGGGCGCGGCGGCGGTAGTCGAGGAGGGCTTCGACGTCGCCCGCCGCGAGAGTGTTGGCGATCCAGGTCGTGAACGCCGTGACGTAAGGCTCGACCGTCTCGCGCGGTCCGCGGAACTCGTACAGGTTGTGCGTCATGCTGCCGGAACCGATGATCAGCACGCCGTCGCGGCACAGGGGTTCGAGCGCGCGCCCGAGGTCGAAGAAATAGCCTGCCGACTCCCGCGGCCTCAGCGAGATCTGGACGACGGGGATCGTCGCGTCGGGGAAAAGGTGCATCAGCGGGACCCACGCGCCATGGTCGAGTCCGCGCGTCGGCTCCTCGTCAGCCGGGAAGCCAGCGGCGTCGAGCAGTTCGATCGCGCGCCGGGCGCATTCGGGCGCGCCGGGGGCCGGATAGCGGAGTTCGTACAGCGCCTCGGGAAAACCGCCGAAATCGTGGATCGTTTCCGGGTTTGCCGACGTGGTCAGCAGCAGCCGGTTGCTCATCCAGTGGGGCGACGCAATCAGGATCGCGCGAGGCGTCAGCAGATCCGCAGCCGCCGTGCGAAGTTGCCGTCCGGCATCGCCGGGTTCGAGCGCGAAGGTCGGCGCACCATGCGAGACGAAGAGGGTGGGCATCGACATGGAGGTTCCTCCACAGGTTACATACGAAGCAAGAGGGATTCAGTCTAGCCCCGTTCGGAGCGCGATGAACACGACCCGCGCGCGCTTACTGTTTCGAGAACCGCAACAATCGCGCTTCCGTATTGCTCCTGTCGGAACGCGTGTGGACACCTCCGGGATCAAGGGGTCGTACGCGCGAGGGGTTGTGTTCGTCCACCGGTAAACCGATGGCATGCGTACCATGTTGCGGTGCCTCGGGTTGGAACCCCGTACTGCAGCGGGTGCGACTCCCGGAACATGAATACATGATCGCCGCCGCCGATGCCGCAGTGCGCAATAAGGCCTGTCTTTTGTGGTATCTTGCCCAAAAACAAACGACTAGCAGGCATTTTTTACCCACCCCGACCGGAATGACCCTTTTTTCGTTGATCGTCGCGCTGCTCATCGAGCAGGTTCGCCCGTTGCGGGCCCGGCAACTCGTTCTGGACCCCCTCCACCGGCTGTCCGCGCACGTCCTTGATCGCTTCAATGACGGTCAGGCCCGAAACGGCACGGTCGCGTGGTGGCTGATCATGCTGACCGGGGTGATCGGCAGCGTCGCGATCTTCCTGTTGCTGTGGACGGTTCATCCGCTGTTCGCGTTCGCGTTCAACGTGGGCGCGCTGTACCTGACGATGGGTTTCCGGCAGGAAAGCCACTTCTTTACCGACATCCATCTCGCGCTCCGTATGGGCGAGATCGACCGGGCCCGCGCGCTGCTCGGCGAATGGCGCGGCGGCCAGTACTTCACCGCGAGTTCGAGCGAAGTGGCGCGGCTGGCGATCGAGCAGGCGCTGATAGGCGCGCACCGCAACGTTTTCGGTGTCGTGTTCTGGTTCATCGTGATGCCCGGGCCGAGCGGCGCGGTGCTGTATCGGCTCGCACGTTTTCTCGGTGAGGAATGGGGCGCGCGGCGCGATGTCGAACTCGGTGACTTCGGCCGTTTCGCCAGAAAGGCTTTCGAGGTCATCGACTGGGTCCCCGCGCGACTGACGGCCGCGTCGTTTTCGGTCGTCGGCGACTTCGAGGACGCGATTTTCTGCTGGCGCACGCAGGCGATGCTCTGGGGCGAAAGGGCCTCCGGGATCCTGATCGCGGCGGGCGCGGGCGCGCTCGGCGTGCGGCTCGGAATGCCGGTGCATCAATCCGGCGAAATTATCGAGCGGCCCGAAATGGGCGTGGGAGAGGAGGCTGACGCGGACTACATGCAGAGTACCGTCGGTCTGGTATGGCGGGCGCTCGTGCTTTGCCTGTTAATGCTGGCGTTGGTCGTGATCGCCGGCTGGGTAGGTCGCTAACTGTTTCGAGGAGGGAGTATAGAGATGGCAAATCGTGAAGTAGTGGTTCTGAGTGCAGTGCGTTCGGCAGTCGGCGGATTCGGCGGTTCGCTGAAGGACATGGAGCCCGCGGAGTTGGGCGGTGTCATCGTCAAGGAAGCGATCGCCCGTGCCGGTGTCGACCCGAAGCAGGTCACGTTTGCGACCGTCGGTAACTGCATCCCGACCGAATCGCGCTATCCGTACGTCGCGCGCGTCGCGACCATCCAGGGCGGCATGTCGATGGATTCGGTCGCATTCGCCGTGAACCGTCTGTGCGGTTCGGCGCAGCAGGCGATCGTCAACTCCGCCCAAGCGATCATGCTCGGTGACGCCGATTTCGCGATCGGCGGCGGCGTCGAAGTGATGTCGCGCGGCACCTACCTGATGCCGGCGCTGCGTACCGGCGCGCGCATGGGCGACACGAAGGCGATCGACGCGATGGTCGCCGTGCTGACCGACCCGTTCGGCGTCGGCCACATGGGCATCACGGCTGAAAATCTGACGCAGAAGTGGAACATCAGCCGCGAAGAGCAGGACGCATTCGCGCTCGAGTCGCAAAACCGCGCCTCGGCCGCGCTAGCCGATGGCCGTTTCAAGAGCCAGATCGTTCCGATTACGTTCGAGACGCGCAAGGGCCCGGTCGTGTTCGACACCGACGAGCATCCGCGCATGACGACGATGGAAGCGCTCGGCAAGATGAAGCCGGCGTTCAAGAAGGACGGTTCGGTGACCGCCGGCAACGCGTCGGGCATCAACGACGCCGCGTCGTTCCTGGTGCTCGCCGATGCGGCGAAAGCCGCGGCCGGCGGCCACAAGCCGATCGCCCGCTTGGTCGCCTACGCGATCGCTGGCGTGCCGAACGACGTGATGGGCGAAGGCCCGATCCCGGCGTCGAAGCTGGCGCTGCAACGCGCCGGCCTGTCGCTCGACAAGATCGACGTCATCGAGTCGAACGAAGCGTTCGCTGCGCAGTCGATCGCGGTCAATAAGGGTCTCGAACTCGACCCGGCCAAGACCAACCCGAACGGTGGCGCGATCGCGCTCGGTCACCCGGTCGGCGCGACCGGCGCGGTCATCATCACCAAGTTGCTGCACGAGCTGATTCGCACGAACGGCCGTTACGGCATGGCGACGATGTGCATCGGCGGTGGCCAGGGCATCACGACGATCTGGGAACGCGTCTGATCCCGCAAGTCGGCGAAACGAAACCCCGCTCCGGCGGGGTTTTTTTTCGTCCGGCTTCCGCGAGCCGGAATGTTGCGGGCGCGGGGGCACGACAACATTCGAAAACCGCCGCGCACATATGCGCGGCTCCGGCGGCGGGACGGGACTTCGCCCGGTTCGGAAAGAAAAGCTACCAGCCTTGCGACTGCCGCTTCGCGACGGCGATTTCGTCGCGGATCTGGCGGTAGTGCTCGAAGCGACGCGCATCGATCGCGCCCGCCGCGATCGCCGCCCGCAGCGCGCATCCGGGTTCCGCTTCATGCAGGCAGTCGCGGAAGCGGCATTGGCCGAGGTAGGGATGGAATTCGATGAAGCTATCCGCCAACTCGTCTGCGCCGAGGTGTGCAAGCCCGAAAGCCTGCAGTCCGGGGCTGTCGATCAGCCAGCCGTTGTAGATCGGGTAGAGGCGGGCGAAGGTCGTCGTGTGTTTTCCGCTGTTCAGCGCTTCGGAAATCTCGCGGGTTGCGGCGCGCGCGGCGGGAATCAGTGCGTTCGTCAGCGTCGATTTACCCATGCCCGACTGGCCGACGAGGATGCTGCGCTCCCCGGCGAGCTTGGGCCGTAGCGCGTCGGCGCCCTGGCGTGCGCTTAACTCGAGCACGGGATAGCCGAGCCGTTCGAAAGGGGCGAGCAGCGTTCTCGCCGTAGGGAGCTGCTCCTGCAGGTCTGCCTTGTTCAGCACGATCAGGGTCTTGATCTGCTGGCTCTCGGCCGCGGCGAGGCAGCGCGAAATCAGCATGTCCGAGAAACCCGGTTCGGTCGCGACGACGATGACGACCTGCGTCAGGTTCGCGGCGATGAGCTTTTCGCGGAAGGCGTCGGAGCGCCACAGGAGGTTGCGCCGAGGGCGCAGCTGGTCGATCACCCCCTGGTCGCCCGCGGTCTGCGTGACTTCGACTTCGTCACCGCATGCGAACACGCTCTTCTTGCCGCGCGGATAGCATTTCAGCGCTGCCGTCTCGCCGTTTCCGGCGCCGGAGGAAGGCGGGACTTCGACTTCGTAATGACGGCCGAACGCGGCGGTGATCACGCCGTCGAGCCGACCGTCCCCAGGGCGTCGGACAGAGGAAGTCACGTCGGCGACGGCTCGCGGAAGTCCGGCCGCAGGCGCGAGACGCGCACCAACGCGGGCGGATGGGAGTCGAAGACGCGGGAGTACATCGGATCGGGCGTCAGCGTGGACGCGTTGTCGCGGTAGAGCTTCACGAGCGCGCTCGCAAGATCCCCGGGGTGCGCGTGACGCGCCGCGTAGGCGTCGGCCTCGAACTCGTGCTTGCGCGACCAATGGCTCATTAGCGGACCGAACGGAAACGTGAACGCCGGCAACGCGAGGGCGAACAGGGCGAGCGCGACCGCTGTTCCGCCCGTCGCGCCGTCCATCCCGAGCCCGGTGAAGAACCACGGCCGCTCCATCAGCCAGCCGAGGAGCCACAGCAGCCCGAGACTCGCCGCCGCGATCACCGAAAACCGTTTCCAGATGTGCCGGTGATGGAAATGCCCGAGCTCGTGCGCGAGCACGGCTTCGACTTCCTCCGGTAGCAGCTTCTCGAGTAGCGTGTCGAAAAAGACGATGCGCTTCGCGGCCCCGAAGCCGGTGAAATACGCATTGCCGTGGGCCGAGCGGCGCGAGCCGTCCATCACGAACAGCCCACGCGAACGGAAGCCGCAGCGGTCGAGCAAACCTTCGACCCGCGCTTTCAGCGCTTCGTCGGCGAGCGGCGTGAACTTGTTGAACATCGGCGCGATGAATGCCGGCCACGCAAACAGTGCGAGCAGGTTGAAGCCGATCCAGAACAGCCACACCCACAGCCACCAGCGGTCGCCCATCGCGCCCATCAGCCACAGCACCGCAGCGAGCACCGGCAGGCCGATCACCGCGGCGAGCAGCCCTTCGCGCACAAGGTCGGCGACGAAGAGCTGCGGCGTCATGCGGTTGAAGCCGAACCGCTTCTCGATCCCGAAGGTGCGCGCGAGCGACAACGGCAGGTCGACGACCCAGCCGAGCACCGCGACGGTGGCGAGCAGCGCGACACCGTGGGCGATGCCGCCCGCGTCGAACCACGTTCCCGCAAGGCCGTAAATCCGCTGCAGCCCGCCGCCGAGGGTGAGCACGAGCACGAAGCCGGCGTTGACGACGACTTCCACGATCGCGAGCCGCATTCGCGCGGCGGTGTAGTCGGCGGCGCGGCGGTGTGATTCGAGTCCGATCGCTTCGGCGAACGGGGCGGGCACGGCGTCGCGCCGGGCGCGGACGTGACGGATCTGCCGGCGCATCAGCGCGAGCTTGACGAGCAGCGTCAGCAGTACAGCGACGACGAACAGGACGGAAAACACTTGAGAAGACATCCGGGAGCCCTGGAGGGTGTGGCGCATGCTTCTATGCCACAATCCCGGTTTGCTTAACCGGGCCGAAAAGATTATGGCACAGGATCAGAACCACCTCATCTGGCTCGACATGGAGATGACCGGGCTGGAGCCGGATCGCGACCGGATCATCGAGATCGCGATCGTGATTACCGACTCGCAACTGAACGTTGTCGCCGAAGCACCGGTGATCGCGGTGCACCAGCCCAATCACGTGCTCGACGGCATGGACGAGTGGAACCGCAACACGCACGGCAAATCCGGACTCGTCGATCGCGTGAAGGCGTCGACGATCGGCGAGGCGGACGCCGAGGCGCAGATGCTCGCGTTCCTGCAGCAATACGTTCCCGCGCGCACGTCTCCGATGTGCGGCAACTCGATCTGCCAGGATCGGCGTTTCCTCGCGCGTTACATGCCGGCGCTCGAGGCGTGGTTCCATTACCGCAACCTCGACGTTTCGACGCTGAAGGAACTGGCGAAGCGCTGGCGGCCGGAGGTGTACAAGGGCGTCGACAAGAAAGGCAAGCACGAGGCGCTCGCCGACATCCACGAATCGATCGGCGAACTGCGCCATTACCGCGACAACTTCCTGCGCCTGACGGCTTGAGCGTCCCCGCCTTGGCGGGATGAAACGACGCTCAGCTGGCGCGCCCTTTGCGCATCGACGCGGCCGCCGCGAGCAAGCCGGCGGTCGAGGAATCCTGCTCGCGGCTGCCGCCCGCGGCGACCTGCCGCGCCATCTCTTTCCCGAGCTCGACGCCGTACTGGTCGAAGCTGTCGATGCCCCATATCCACCCCTGCACGAACACCTTGTGTTCATACAGCGCCATTAGCTGGCCGAGCGTGTACGGAGTCAGTTCCGGCAGCAGCAGCGTCGTGCCCGGCTGGTCGCCGGGGCAGACGAGGTGCGGTGCGAGGCGCGCCGCCTCGGCTTCCGCAAGCCCCTTGTCGCGCAAGCCCGCAAACGCCGCGTCATGATCGCGCCCGGTCATCAGCGCGGCCGCCTGGGCGAGCGCGTTGTCCACGAGGGCGCGTTCCCGCGGATCGTCGTCGCCGACCGGAACGAGGAAGTCGAGCGCGACCTTGCGGGTGCCTTGATAGAAGAGCTGATGAAAGGCGTGCTGGCCGACCGTGCCGACTCCGCCCCAGACGATCGGCGATGTCGGGACCGCACTCGCCGAGCCGTCGCGCAGACAGCGCTTGCCGTTGCTTTCCATTTCCAGTTGCTGCAGCCACGCGGCGAAACTGCGCAGACCGTGCGCGTAGGGCAGCAGCGCGAGGGTCTCGATGCCGAGGAAGTCCGTGTTCCACAGGCCGGTGAGGCCCATCAGCGCGGGAAGGTTGTGCGCGAGCGGAGCGTCGCGGAAATGCTCGTCCACCGATCGTCCGCCGGCGAGGAACTCGTCGAATCCATCTTCGCCGATCGCGAGCATCAGCGGCATGCCGATCGCCGACCAGACGGAATAGCGCCCGCCGACCCATTCGGGAAGCGGGAACACGCGCTCGGGCGGGATGCCGAACGCCACGGCCGCGTCGGTCGCGTTGCTCACGGCAGCGAAATGTGGCCCGAGGTCGACGCTGGCTCCCAGCGCTGCTTGCAGCCATGCGCGCGCGCCGGCGGCGTTCGCGAGCGTTTCCGCGGTCGAGAAGCTCTTCGACGAGACGATGAAGAGCGTACTGGCGGGGTCGGCGTCGGCGAGCGCTTCGTCGAGGTCGCGCGGATCGACGTTCGCGACGAACCGGACTTCGGGATCGTTCCGGTTGCGGGGACCGGCAAGCGCTTCGACGGCCATCCGCGGGCCGAGGTCGGAGCCGCCGATGCCGAGGTTGACGACGAGCCGGACGCGCTCGCCCGTGGCGCCGTTCAAGCGGCCTGCGCGCAGTGCCGCGACGAACTCGCGCACCCGCTCGTGCGTGTGCGACAGCTCCGCCGCGCCGTTGTCCGGCGCCGGGCAGCTGCCGCGCAGCGCCATGTGGAGCGCGGCGCGGCGTTCGGTGAAATTGAGCGGTCGGCCGGCGAACAGTTCGCCGATGCCGGTCCGCAGTCCCGACTGCTCGGCAAGCTCCACGAGCGTAGCGAGCGCGGGAAGGTCAAGCGCCTGCTTCGACAGGTCGAGCAGCAGGCCGTCGTGGCGGAAAGACAGCGTGTCGAAGCGTGCCGGATCGCGTTCGAAAAGCACGATACGGCGCGTCTGGCCGAGCCGGGCCGCGTGGCGCTCGAGCGAGGTCCAGGCGGGCAGGTGCTGCGGCGGGATAAAGGATTCAGTCACGGCGGTAGAGGCGGAAGATCTCGAGTTGTTTGCCGCCCCCGCGGCTGTCCTGCCATATCTGCTGCCATTCGGCCGCTGGGCGGATCGTCGCGGGGCTGCGCTCATCATAGACGAGCAGGAAAGGACAAGAAGTTTCGTTACCGGAGACGGAGACGGGCCGCAGGGCGGCGAAGTAGTGGAACGAAGCACGATGACTCGGCGAAAGGCCGATCGCGGCGACGCAATCCGGGCGCTCGCCGGCGAGCGCGACCGCAAGCGAGTCGGCGACAGGGCGGTAGCTGCGGTCATGGTTGAACCACGGCATCAGCAGCACGACGGCCAGGCACCACAGCATCGTCATCCCCATCGCCCAATTCGCCGGGCCGCGGCTCGCTCCGCGCGGCAGTCGCCAGATCAGCGCGATCCACGCGACGACGATGCAAACCGCGACGAAGCCCTGCTTGAACGTTCCGGTCAGTTCGAAGCCCGGGGCGACCCGTTCCACATGGCGCGCGAGTCCGGGCGGCCAGGAGAACACCTGCGCCGTCCACGCGATCCAGACCAGCACTGCGAACACGATGAAGGTCATCACCGCGAACCAGTCGAAGGCGCTCGCGGCGCCGCGTCGAAGCATCGGAACACCGGCGGCGGCGAGCAGCGCCAGCGGCGGTATCAGCGGCAGCATCGTCGCCTGCCGCACGTTGCCGGCGATGATGATCCAACCGAGCGACAGAAGAAATGCGGTGATCGGGAGCATCCACGAGATGCGTAGCAGCTGCCGCCGCATCCGCCACACGGACCACAGCGCGATCGGCCACAGTGGCCACGCGAACCAGCCGAAAAGCTCGACGAGTTCGGGGAGTTCCGCGGCCGGGAGCATCCCTGAACCGAGCGGCGCCCATTCCGCGCGCCACCACAGCGTCAGCAATTCGGGCGCATCGTAGTGCAAGACCAGCGGCCATACGGCCGCCGCGCCGAGGGCGAGGCTCAGGCCGAGGATCAAGCCGCCGGTCGCGCGGGGGTTCCGGCATTCCGGCGAGCAGATCACGATCGAGAGGAAGAGCGGCAGCGTCAGCGCCATTCCTTCCGGCCCCGCGGCGAGGAACGCTAGCGCCGCGCCGCTCCCGGCCTGGACGCTGCCGAGGGCAGGGCGCGTCGGTATCAGCGACAGCCCCGCGAGCGTCATCGCCTGCGTCGCCATCAACGCGATCAGCGGCTGCGTTTCGTGCGCGTGCAGCACCAGCCCCAGCGTGCCGAGCATCAGCAGCGCGGCGGGAGTGCCGGTGTGCTTGCCGTAGAGCCGGGACGCGGCGCGCGCGACCCAGAAGATCGCGAGCGCCGTGTAGAGCGCGGTCGCGAGCCGGGCGCCATCATGCAAGGGCAGCAGCCAGCCGAAGAGCGCCGCGAAAACCGCGCCGGTCCAGTAATAGAGCGGCGGAAAGCTTGTCGAGGGTTCGCCCGCGATCGAAGGAAACAGCAGTCCGTTGCCGTTGAGGATCTCGAAGATCGGACCGAAGTGGCGCGCATCGGCGCCTCGCCACGGGTCATGCCCGACAAGGCCGGAAAGCAGATACAGCGCGACGAGCAGCGCGAGCCCGACCGCGCCGTAGATTCGCTGCTGCATAAGGGAAGGAGAGCGTGGGTCGCCGGTCATTCGATATCGGTCGTGGATCGGGCCGTTCCGGAAAGCGTGCGGATGTCGTAGCGGGTGGATGAGCCGCCCGGGATGGAATTCTAGTCGCCAACCGCCCTGCATGGGCGGCATATGCCGAACGACGGGCCGGGCGCGTGATGGCGGCAAAAGCGGCCGGGCGAACAAAAAAGGCAGCCGAAGCTGCCTTTTGACGAAACCCGGGTGCTCTCAGCCGCGCTGGACGTTGCCGTACTTCTGGCGGAAGCGCTCGACGCGACCCGCCGTGTCGACGATCTTCTGCTTGCCGGTGTAGAACGGGTGGCACGCGGCGCACACTTCGACGTGCAGGGCCGGCTTGCCGAGCGTGGAGCGCGTCGTGAAGATGTTGCCGCAGGAGCAGGTCACTTCGACCTCTTTGTAGTTCGGATGGATGTCCGCTTTCATGGTAGATCCTCGAGCAGCGGGCGGTGAATGTGGCCGCCCTGTGAAACGGTGGAAACCGGGGATTATCGAGGATGGGAGGAGCGAAAGCAAGCGAAGGCCGCGTCCGCCGGCGCATTTGCTCTTACAATGCGCGGTTTCCGAAGGGGGTTCGCGTGCGGCTCGTCCTGGCGCCGATGGAAGGTTTGCTCGATGCAGTGCTGCGCGACGTGCTCACACGCGTGGAGGGCTACGACTGGGCAGTCGCCGAGTTCGTCCGCGTTTCGGACTCGCTGCTGCCGCACCGCGTCTTTAAGCGGATCTGTCCGGAACTCGTGCTCGGCGGTGCGACCCGCGCGGGCACGCCGGTGCGCGTGCAGCTTCTCGGCTCGGATCCGGCCTGTCTTGCCGACAACGCGGCGCATCTCGCGGCCCTCGCTCCGCCGGGGATCGATCTGAATTTCGGCTGCCCGGCGCCGACGGTAAACCGCCATCGCGGCGGCGCCGTGTTGCTCGACGAGCCGGAACTGCTGTTCGCGATCGCGACCGCCGTCCGGCAGGCGGTGCCGCAAGGGACGCCATTCACCGCGAAGATGCGGCTCGGTGTCGCCGACGCGAGCCGGGCGCTCGACTGCGCGCGGGCGCTCGCGGACGGCGGAGTCGAGGAGCTCGTCGTTCATGCACGAACGAAACTCGACGGCTATCGCCCCCCGGCGCATTGGGAATGGGTGGGGCGCGTCGCCGACGCCGTGTCGATTCCGGTGATTGCGAACGGCGAGGTGTGGACGGAACCCGACTGGCGGCGCTGCCGTGCCGGAAGCGGCGTCCGCGACGTCATGATCGGACGCGGCGCGGTCGCCGATCCCTTTCTCGCGCGGCGCATCCGCGAGAGTGCGGCAGGCGTGCCCGTGCACACTGAAGCCCCCCCGGGGCGGGAGGTCGAGTGGCACGAGTTGCGTCCGCTGCTCGCGCTGTTCTGGCAACAGGTGCAACAGAAGGTGCAGCCGACCCACGCGCCCGGCCGCGTCAAGCAGTGGCTGAACCTGCTGCGACGGAATTTTCCGCGCGCCGAAACCCTTTACCAGGAACTGCGACCGCTGCGCCGGCCCGCCGAAATCGACCAAGTCCTGCTGCGCCACGGCATCGTTCGCGATGACGTTGCGCAGGCCGCCTGAAGCCATGAGTTACGCGAATTCCCGCATCCCCGCGAGCGCCCAGTCCGGCATCCACGAGCAACTCGTGCGCCGTGTCGAGCGCCACCTCGTCGAGCCGTTCCGCAAGCCCTACGCGGAATACAACCGCGCCGCGTTCGTCGCGAGCCTCGAAGGCTGGGACAGCCGCGCGCCGCTGATCCTCGACGCCGGCTGCGGCGTCGGCCACAGCACGATCCAGCTCGCGCGCAGCTTTCCGGATCACTGGGTCATCGGCGTCGACCAGTCGCAGGACAGGCTCGAGCGACGCAAGCCCTACCCGGACGCGTTGCTGCCGACCAACATGGTGTTCGTCCGCGCCGATCTCGTCGATTACTGGCGGCTCTGCTGCGACGCGAGCCTGAAGCTCGCGCGGCACTACATCCTTTATCCGAATCCGTGGCCGAAGATCGGCCACCTCGCGCGGCGCTGGCACGCCCATCCGGTGTTTCCATTCATCCCGCGCCTCGGCGGCGTGCTTGAGTGCCGCACGAACTGGCGCGTGTACATCGAGGAATTCGCGTGCGCGCTGTCGCTCGCGACCGGGCGCGAAACCGCGTGGGAAATTTTCGAGGCGCCCGTGCCGCTTACCCCGTTCGAACGCAAGTATCGCGACTCGGGGCAGCCGCTGTATCGTCTCATCCGCGACCTGAATGAAGACGCTTGCGCGGCGGCGCGCGATGGCTCACTCTCGCGGACCTGACGGAGAACGACCCATGACTGCTGACGTAGCTGGCGCGGCCGACGCGCCTGATCCCCATCTGCTCGACGACGCGGAGTTCGAGGCGCTCGAGGAATTGCTGACCTCCGACGCGGTGCCGGAAGACTGCATGGACCTCGAGATGCTCGACGGCTTCCTCGCGGCGGTGCTCGCGTCGCCGACGCGCGTCGCGCCCGAGCAATGGCTCCCGGACGTCTGGTCGGCACACGGCGAGGACGTGTCGTTCGGCTCCGGCAGTCAGATGCAGCAGGCCATAAGGCTCGTCCGCCGCTATTACAACGAACTGGCGACGGCGCTCGGCGACCCCGAAGGCTGGGAGCCGTTCTGCTACGCGGCAAGCGAAGGCGACACGCTCGGCATCGGCGAGGAATGGGTCGAGGGCTTCGCGCAGGGTCTCGAACTCTGGCCCGAAGGCTGGGAGAAGACGGTTCCCGAGGACGCGGCGAAAGCGGTCGGCGAGATGATCGAGACGATCCTCGCGCCGTGGGCGGACGACTCGGCCGCCGAAGCGGACGACGAAACGCGTCTGAAGTGGCTGGAAGTCGCCGTCGCTGGACTCGGCGTGATCATCGGCCGGTGGCAAGCGCTGGAAATGTGGCAGGTCGAACTGCTCCCGACCGACGCGCCGGCTGCTCCGTCTCCCGCGGCCGCGGGGCGCAACGACGCGTGCCCGTGCGGCAGCGGAAAGAAGTACAAGAAATGCTGCGGAGCCGCCGTCTAGCACTGAAGGGTACGGCACCGAAGGCATACGCCGGATGCGGACCGCGACGCGACGAAGGCCGCGTCGCGGCCGATGCGCCCGGTCCGCACCCGATACCGCGTTTCCTCACGAATGAACGACGATCACTGCACCCGTTGCGGCGCCTGCTGCGCCGCGTTCCGCGTCGACTTCCATCAGTCCGAACTCGCGAGCACGACGCCCGGCGGCGTACCGGATGCGCTCGCCGTCGCGGTCACGGCGAATCTCGTGCGCATGCGCGGGACAGACGCGGCGGCCGCGCGCTGCATCGCGCTCGAAGGGCAGATCGGCGAGCGGGTGCGTTGCACCCTGTACGCGTCCCGTCCGTCGCCATGCCGTGATTTCGCCCCATACGCAGCCCTCGGCATCGGCGAGGACGCTTGCGACCGCGCGCGATCGCGTCACGGCCTGCCTCCGCTCTGATCCGGAGCCGCACCTCGAACCTGCAACCACTGCTTGTCCCGGCCTCACAAATGAGCGACCCGAATCCATGTCTCGACTGCGGCCTGTGCTGCGTTCACTTCCGCGTGTCCTTCTACTGGGGTGAGGCCGACGACGGGCCGGAAGGATTCGTGCCCGCCGGCATGACCGAGAAGCTCGGTCATCATCTGCGGTGCATGAAAGGCACGAATCAAACCCCGCGCCGCTGCTCGGCGCTGGCGGGGCAGCCCGGCGAGCGCGTCGCGTGCACGATCTACGAGAACCGGCCCACGCCGTGCCGCGAGTTTCCGTCGCACCTCGAGGACGGCATGCCGAACCCGAAGTGCGACGAACTGCGCGCGGCGAACGGGTTGCGGGCGCTGTTTCCGCTCGCTCCGTCGTTATGCGCCGCCTGAGCGCCGCTCGGGTCCGCTACCGCGCGAGGCCGACCGACGTCAGCAGTTTCAGCGGGCCGATCGTCCGGATCGTGTCGATGAGTTCGGGTCGCGGCACGAACAGTCCGCCTGCGAAGCCGAGGGCATTGACCGAAATCTTCTCGCAATGCTCGCGGCTGCGCGGGATCACGACCAGCCAGCCGTTGCCGGTGAGCAGGTTGTAGGGCGGCATCGGGTCGCGGGCGCTCGGCAGGCCGAGCGCGTCGCATGCGCGGACGAAAGCGGTGTGGAACGCGATCCCGAGGTCCTCGGCATTACTGCCGACGGCGGTCGGAAGACGGGCGAAGCAGTGTCGCCACGGCAGATCGTCGCGAACGGTCGTACTGCCGGGAGGAAGTTCCTCGGGCAGTCCGTGGGTAAACGCGCTCAGTTTCGCGCCTCTCGCGGCTTCGGGAATCCATTGCAGGTGCTTGTGCCGCTGGCTCGCGCCGGCTTCGGTTCCGCCGTTGTAGAAGCCGAGCCCGCCGAGCTCGCTCATCACCTGCGCGAGAGCGGTGAAGTCGGCGACGTCGAGCGGCAGCGTCTGGGACACGAAGTCGCGCGTGACGATCAGGAGATGGCGGGCGATCACGGGAAACTTGTTGAGCACGGCGAGATGTTTGTCGCCGAGCGGGCCCACCGTCAGGTCCGGGTCGGGCGGCAGGAACGGGTCGAAATCGGGGTCGCGGCGCAGCGCGGCCGAAAGCCGGTCCGAGTCCTTGCGCTCGAGCGAGGAAACCCAGCGGATCGTGAAATCGATGCCGCCGTCCTGCATGATCTCGCGCTCGGTCCGGATCGGCTGGAGCGCGCCGGACGCGTTGGCCGCGTCGTGGGTCTGGTCGATTCGGGGCAGAAGAAGAGCCGTCATGTGGGAATCGCCGCGGAAAGTGAGCTGCGAGTGTAGGCTGACGGCTTCGCTTCGATCAATGTCGATTGCGCGCCCGGAACGAGGCGCGCCGGAGGATGCAATGACGATTTCGTTTGCCGTGCGCGGCGAATATATCCAGCTCGATCAGCTTCTCAAGGCGACGGGCCTCACGGGGACGGGCGGCGCTGCGCACTCGGCGGTCGAAGCCGGACTGGTGCGCGTCGACGGGCGGGCGGAGTCGCGCAAGCGCGCGAAGCTGAGACCGGGCCAGACGGTGAGTTTTGGCGGCGAGACCGTCGTGCTCATTCCGGCGGCCTGACTGCGGCCCGACCCGGCCGCGGCCCGCCGACGTTCGCCGGAATCGGCTAGCGCGGAACGTGGCGCGGGGCCGCGGAGTCTGCGGCCCGAGTGGCCTTCGCTTCTTTCCTGCGCGCGAGCTTCTCCCACACCCAGCCGCCGGGCTGTTCGCGGCCGGTCAGGACATACGCCAGCACGTGCTCGTGGGAGAGAGTCAGCTTCAGTTCGCTTCTGGCCTCAGGCGTGCCGATGAACAGCAGTTCGTCGCCGGCGCGCAGTCGCGTGTCGGCCGGGGGCATCATCAGGTGATCGCCGTCGTCGCGACGCAGGAATAGCGCGACGCAGCCGAGCGGGTCGACGCGGTTCGCCGGCGAGCGGAGAATCTGCGCGAGTTCGACTTCGGTGCCGTCCATCAGTGCGCGGTACAGCGCGGGGGTTTGGGAGATGTTCAGCCGCTCGCTCCACACCGCGGGCACCTGCCAGCCGAAGCGGCCGGTCAGCGCCGTGAGCCACTTGTCGCACCATGCTTCGTCGCGTCGCTTCACTTCGTCGAGAAACGGGACGAGCAGCGGCGTCGTCAGGATCGCGAGGCATTCGTGCGCGATGATCTTGCTCGGCACGACGTCGACGTCGGAGTCGTAGGCTTCGAACAGCGCGCGATTCGCGTAGTGGTTCTGACGCAGGATCACGAACAGGGCCGGGTTGAGTTCGCGCGCGGTCACGGCGATCGACAGGTTGTCGACGTCGTTGCCGGTCGCCGCGACGATGCCGACCGCGTGGCGGACCCGGGCCTGCTCCAGCGCGGGCGCACCCGTGCCGTCGCCCTGCACCCAGCGGTGGGTGAGGTCGTCCGGTGGCAAGCGGTCGATGATCGTCAGCGGCACCGATTCGCGTTCCATCGCGTGCACCAGCATCTGCCCGAAACGCCCGTGCCCGCAGACGATCCATTCACCCTTCGGCGGATCCCGCTGCTGCTCGACGGTCGAACCCGGCAGGCCGGTGAGCCAGATCAGCAGCTGCCAGGCCGCGGGCGCATGCAGCGCGAGCGCGAGATATTCCGCGAATTTCTCGAACGGGTTGATGATGTGGCGCGTGCCGAACGAGGCCATGTTCGCGGCGACTTCCGGGGCCGACGCGCGGCACAGCGCCGGAATTTTCGGCGCCAGGAGGCGCGCGGCGATCGCGATCGCGAGGTTCGCGCTGTCGTCATCGGTCAGCGCGACGACGCCGATGCAGGACGGGTGATCGAGGCCCGCGAACTTGAGGATCTCGGGATTGCGCGCATCGGCGGTGAGGGCGGGAATGTCGGCGTGGTAGCTGTGCAGCTCGATTTCCCCGACCTTCACCTCATCGGCCTCGACGACGACGGCACGGTAGCCGAGGTGGTCCAGCCCCGCGCACAGCAGCCGCCCGGTTTCACCGTAGCCGCAGACGAGCAGGAAAGGTTCGCGCAGGCGATGGACGGTGCCGAGGAAGGTCTGCGTGCGAATCGCCTGTTGCAGGCTGCGGTCGGACAGCAGCGCGAACACCGTCCCCAGCGTGTAGGCCCAGCCGACGACGGACAGGTAGATGCACAGCGTCACCCACAGGCGCTGCTGGTCGGAGAACGCGTATGGGATCTCGCCGAACCCGATCGTCGTCGCCGTGTAGCTCATCACGTAGAGCGCGTGGAAGAAGCTCAGGTACGTGCGATTGCCGTCCGCGTCCTCGCCGGGCGTGAGCGTGAGCCCGAGCACGGAGATCGCGATGATGCTGATGAGCAGGATCAGCGGCGCCCGCAGGCGGCGCATGATCAGGAAGATACTGCTGTGATGCCGCAGCACGGGCGGGTCTCCCGGAGCGCTTCGGGCGTTCAGCGCCGCTGCATGATCGTTTCGGCGATCAGGATAATGACCGACACGACGTTCGCGAACAGCGCGCCGCCGGACAGCGACACGATCCGGGCGACCATGTCCGTCGTGACGCCTTGGCTCGACACGTGAGCGGCATAGCCCCACACCATCGCTGCGGCGAGCAGCTGGAGGTCCGCGACGAGGCTCGTCGACAGGTGCACCGCGCCGATCTGCGTGCGGTCCCCGAACTTCAGAACCGTGGCGATCAGGCTGACGACGATCGCGGCGAAGAGCTCATAGATATC